>JBDWQX010000134.1:0-8756 GCA_039986395.1 Cyclobacteriaceae bacterium | reverse complement strand
GGAGGTTGAAGTGTGTCGATCAATTTTCTGTGCTCTACCAACTCATAGTAATAATCAATTGGTACAAACTGTTCGGCAGCTTGCTTGTTGAGAGAATCATAATAGAGTTCAATTTCTTTGATACTAATTCCTTGGTAATGATGACGGAGCACCGTTCGATACAGCGTTTTGGCTTCATCCGGATCACCAAAGAGTTCTGTCATCTTGGCCAGGCGCCAAATAAGTTTGGTGTCTTTGTAAAAATTTTGAATGCCAAAGCGCTTGACATACTCCTTTAGTGCCTCAAAAAGCTCTTCCCACTTCTGATCCTGATCTAGCTTGATAATTCGCTCTAATTTTTGCTTGTTGTAGTATCGTGCATACTTGTTAATACCCTCAAAATCGTACACATTGAAGACCACATCATCGGGAAGAGAATCCGTCAGAATTTGCAGCTCTTTCCTTCGGTTTTGCGCGTCCAAACGAAAACTCGAGAAAGCCAACAAACAACATAAGGCGAGTAAAAATTTTTGTTGCATACTGTCGTTTCGTCAGTAGTGAATTTTTAACGAATTAAAGTTAATACTATTTGGTATGCAAACCACTTTGGCATACCGATTGACAAATAAGTATCTTGCCCCGTAGAATAGGGTTTTTACAAGATAATCTGCCACAATGGCACCTATATGTTCAAAAAAGATTCCAATTCTTTTCATATTTCAGACTTTGCATCCAATGATTCTGAGGAATTAATTCAGATCATTGCTCCTGAGGAAAACCAAGAATTGACTGAGGATAGTCTTCCTAAGAATTTGCCTGTTTTGCCTATAAAGAACGCCGTCCTTTTCCCAGGGGTTGTGTTGCCTATTACTGTCGGAAGAACTAAGTCCATTCGGCTGGTGAAAAGAGCATATCGTGGAGATAGGATACTAGGAGTTTTGGCGCAGAAAAATAGTAAGATTGAGGACCCTTCCTTCAAGGATATGTTTGAGGTTGGCACCGTTGCCAAAATCTTAAAAATGATTGTTTTGCCCGATGGTAATACCACCATTATCATTCAAGGCCAACGACGATTCAAAATTGAATCTCAGCTGCGAGAAGAGCCACACCATCAGGTCACCTTTAGTCTAATTGATGAAGACCCTGTTAAAATAAATGTAAAGGAGCAAAAGGCGATTACTCAGTCACTAAAGGATACTGCTGCCAAAATCATGAGTCTAAGTCCCGAGATTCCTCGAGAAGCTCAGGTTGCTATTGATAACATTGAGAATTTTCAATTCCTAACCCATTTTCTCTCTTCGAATATTAATGCAGAAGTAGAGGACAAGCAGCGACTACTGGAAGTGAATGATCCAAGAGAGCGAGCGGAATTACTCCTTCAATTCATGCTGAAAGACCTCCAGATGTTGGAGCTTAAGCATGAGATTCAGGAGAAGGTACACACGGATATTGATCAACAGCAGCGAGATTATTTCCTAAGAAATCAAATCAGAATCTTGCAGGACGAGCTTGGTCAGGATGGACCAGATCAGGAAGTGGAGGAGTTGAGACGTAAGGGATTGGAAAAGAACTGGCCTGATGAAGTAAAAGAGCATTTTCATAAAGAACTTGATAAAATCTCACGTATGAATCCTGCCGCGGCAGAATTCCCTGTTGCGATGAGCTATGCTGAATTATTGGTGGACCTACCATGGAACGATGTTACGGAAGATAACTTCGACTTAAACCATGCGAAGAAAATTTTGGATAGAGATCACTTTGGTTTAGAAAAGGTAAAGGATAGAATTATCGAATATCTGGCAGTTAGAAAGCTTAAGAAAGATCTGAAAGGGCCAATACTTTGTTTGTATGGTCCTCCTGGAGTTGGAAAAACTTCGCTAGGAAAGTCAATTGCCAGTGCGCTCAACCGTAAGTATGTACGCATGTCTTTGGGCGGTGTTCATGATGAAGCGGAAATAAGAGGACACAGGAAAACGTATATCGGAGCGATGCCTGGCAAGGTTATTCAAAACATCAATCGCGCTAAATCGTCTAACCCAGTATTCATTTTAGATGAGATTGATAAGGTCAATTCTGATTTTAGAGGCGATCCATCATCGGCACTTCTCGAAGTGCTCGACCCTGAGCAAAATTCTGCGTTCAAGGACAATTACCTGGAGGTGGACTACGATCTTTCCAAAGTGCTTTTCATTGCCACGGCCAACTCACTCGAAACCATTCAACCTGCCCTCAGGGATCGGATGGAAATTATTGATATCAGTGGATACACCATTGAGGAGAAAAACGAAATAGCGAAAAAACACCTGGTTCCAAAACAGCGCAAGGAACACGGATTGAAGACAGCTGATATCACGATTGATAAATCAGCGATCGATAAATTGGTGAAGTCTTACACTCGAGAATCAGGAGTTCGAAGTCTTGAACGAAAGATTGCCGCTGTGATTAGAAATGTCGCAAAATCTGTAGCGATGGAGGAGGAGTATGACAAAAAAATCACTGGTGAGCGTGTAAGAGGAATCTTGGGACCAGAAATTTTTGACAAGGAAAACTACGAAGATAACTCTGTCCCTGGAGTAGTTACAGGCCTTGCCTGGACTCCATCTGGCGGAGACATTTTGTTCATCGAATCTTCCCTGAGTAGAGGAAAAGGGAAATTGACACTTTCTGGTCAACTTGGTGATGTGATGAAGGAGTCAGCGGTAGCAGCTCTTTCTTACCTAAGATCGCATTCGGAGGAGTTGGGTATCGACTATCGAGTTTTTGATAATTACGATCTGCACGTACATGTGCCAGCTGGTGCAATACCAAAGGATGGACCATCAGCCGGGATCACGATGTTGACCTCTCTAGCCTCGGTTTTCACGCAGCGAAAAGTGAAAAAGCAACTTGCTATGACTGGGGAAATCACACTAAGAGGCAAGGTGTTGCCAGTGGGTGGGATCAAGGAAAAAATATTGGCTGCTAGAAGAGCTGGAATCAAGGAAATCATCATGTGCAGCAAGAACCAAAAGGACTTGGAGGAGATCAGCGAGAAATACCTCAAAGGCCTCAAGATCCATTTTGTGGATCTAGTGCCTGAGGTCTTGGAAATCGCACTGACGAATCAAAAGGCTACTAGTCCAATCGAATTTATACTTCCCGAAGAAGTCAAAGCTTGAAATTCCTTCCTTCAATACTGATGCTCGTTCCGTTTCTAGCCCTTTCACAGGTTGGAGGAAGCAATGGTTATCAAGTATTGGAATTGAGTACAAATGCTCGATCCGTAGCGTTAGCGGGAAGTACAGTTTCACTTGCAGATGGAGACATTTCGCAGTTCTTTGAAAATCCTGCAACGCTGGATTCTGCAAGGGCTGGCGATATTTTTTTTAATCTGAATCCATATTTCACTGATGCAATCGTCTTTACTGGAGCATATCTGTTTAACGTGAAAAAATCAGGAAGCTTCGGAGTAGGATTACATTACCTGGACTTTGGTTCTTTCGATAGGACTGACCCGGCAGGAAACCGACTAGGGGAATTCGGTGCAAAAGACTATGCTGTGTCAATTGGGAAAGCGCATAAACTAGGACCGATCACGCTTGGGGCTAGTATTAAAGTACTACATTCCTCTATTGATTCGTATGGGTCAACGGCCATTGCAGCTGATATTGGAGGAGTTTTTAGCGTTACCAAGAACTGGTCTGTGGGAATGGTGTTTTCCAATATTGGGACCCACCTCACGAGGTTTAATGATTTGGAAACCGCTGATATTCCTTTCGATGTGAAAATTGGAACCACATTTAAACCAGAACATATGCCACTGCGATTCACATTAACTACTGGCAATCTAGTAGATAGCAACATCGTGGAGGAAACCAGTTCCGAAGGAAGATCAAATCAACAAGTTGAAAAAATATTGAGGCGAGTAAACATCGGAACAGAACTGGTTCTGAGCGAGAACTTCCAGCTGTTGTTTGGCTACAGCCATAAGAGGAAACAAGAATTGAAGCTGGAGGAAATTGGTGGAGGTGCTGGCTTTTCCTACGGCCTTATGCTTAACATAAAGAAGATCGAACTTCGATATTCCAGGGCAACTTTTCATGCAGCTGGAGGATCAAGTTTTATTAGCCTACAAACCAACCTGAATAATTTCAAAAGTATATTGTAAGTTCATTGGGGGGATTAGAACATTAAGAGGAATTCAAACTATGAGTAAAGATTTAACACCAAAAGAAATTGTAGCAGAGCTTGATAAATACATCATTGGTCAAAATGATGCCAAGCGGAATGTGGCTATTGCCCTAAGAAACCGGTGGAGGCGGATGAACGTGAAAGAGGAAATTCAGGGTGAGATCGTCCCGAACAACATCCTTTTAATTGGTGCAACAGGAGTAGGAAAAACGGAGATCGCAAGACGTCTTGCCAAGATTGCAGATGCTCCGTTCACAAAGGTGGAAGCATCAAAGTTCACTGAAGTTGGATATGTTGGTCGAGATGTTGAGAGCATGGTCAGAGACTTGGTTGAACAGTCTGTGAGTATGGTGAAAATTGCTAAAAAGGAAGCGGTGAAAGAGAAGGCTGCTGAGGCTGTAGAAAACATTATTTTGGATGCCCTAATCCCGCCGTTAAAAGGAAGCCCTCATCCGTACTCCGTAAAACTTGGTAGTGATGAGCCAGAAGATGAAGTGGAATTGAATGAGCAAACCAGGGCAAGGTTTAGAGAAAAAATTCAGAGCGGAGAAATGGACGATAGGAAAGTGGAGATTGATGTGTCACAAAACCCTGGAGGAAATATGGGCATGATTGGCGGAGCGGGCATGGACGAAGCTTCGATGATCAACTTGCAGGAAATGATTGGCAATATGATGCCAAAAAAGAAGAAGAAAAGAAAGGTGACGATTGCTGAGGCACGTCGGATTTTGCTTGAGGAAGAAGCCTCCAAAATGATTGACATGGACGAGGTGAAAGAAGAGGCCATAAGCAAGGCAGAAAATACTGGGATCATATTCATCGATGAGATTGATAAAATAGCAAGTGGAGGATCAGGAGGAGCAAAAGGACCAGACGTCAGCCGAGAAGGAGTACAGCGTGATTTACTCCCAATTGTAGAAGGGAGTGCGGTGAATACAAAATATGGAGTCATCAATACAGATCATATACTTTTCGTTTCTGCTGGTGCATTCCATTTTAGCAAACCGTCAGATTTGATACCGGAGCTACAGGGGAGATTCCCAATTCGTGTTGAGCTTGACAATCTTACAAAGGGAGACTTCCTTAAAATTCTTACCGAGCCTAAGAATGCTCTGACAAAACAGTACATGGCTCTAGTTGCTGCAGAAGATGTTGATCTGACCTTTCAGGATGATGCGCTCGAAGAGCTTGCTGAAATGGCCTTTCAGATAAATGAAGAAGTTGAGAACATTGGAGCTAGACGTTTGCACACTGTCATGAGCCGATTATTGAACGAGATTTTATTTGATATCCCTGACACCATTGGGCCAAATGCCAAAATTGTGATTGACAAGAAACTGGTGCAAGACAAGCTGGAAGGTCTGGTTCAGGATAAGGACTTGAGTCGGTATATTTTGTAGAGATCTGACGTTTTTTGACGAATCAGGGAAATAAAGAATCAATAATTACATCCGCTGCAACTTCGCTCCCCTTTAGGGAGGGGTGAAAACCATCTGCTCCGTAATAATCAAAGTTATTGGTTGAGTCAAAATGTTCTTTCCATACCCTTCCAACAGGGCACAAAACTGCATCATTGATTGAGGCTGCCTCCTCGTGATTTTTTATCACACCATCGAAAGTGTGGTAGTATTTTCTAGATGGCCAAACCATGTAATAACTAAGCTTTGCATTGTTTTCTTTACAGATTTCACTGAATTTCTTTCCGTATTCAATCAATATCTCTCTTCCAAAAGACTGAGACGATGGACCTTGTTGAATGACAACGAAATCGTACTTTTTACTGGCTATTTCAACTTGGACAGTCCCATCATTCCAATGGTCGATTATTGCATAGTTGCCGAAAGCAATCATTTTAGTCCCCACAATTATCCCCTTTTGTTCAGCCTTCTTTTGAACTAGTCTGGGAAGATTGTTTGTGTAGGTAAGGCTATTTCCAATAAACAGTATATTAAAATCTGCATTTGAACCTGAAAGGGAGTCAGCACTTGCTGAAGTGCCGTCTTTAATGCCGGAGGGTTCATCAGAGCAACCTATTGTCATGGTGCACATGAAATATGCAAGTGCGAAAATTAACTTATTCATGATTTGAATTCTTGGGCCTAGATATTAGCTGCATTGTTTAAACACAATAACGCTTTTGTAGACAACACCCCTTACACCTGTGGACTCACATTCATTTCTGGATGACATTTCTCAGTCTTCGGTGATTAAATCGCATCCACAACATCTGGATCAGGAACTCATCGTCGCTCAATCCGAATCCTAAACTAACTTCGCATTCTTTCTCAAAAACGCAGCACTTGTCATTCGATCCAAAATCCATAGATCTACCAATTACCGAAATCCTAGATGAGGTCGGGTCACAGCTAAATGATAGTTCTACGCTCATTGTACACGCTCCTCCCGGGGCTGGCAAGAGCACGGTTATTCCATTGGCACTTCTTGATTCACCTTGGTTGAAGGGTAAGAAAATAATCATGCTCGAACCTCGCAGGTTGGCAGCTAGAACGATAGCTATGCGACTGGCTGAGCTCTTTGGTGAAAAAGTTGGAGAGACGGTGGGATATCGAATTCGCTTTGAGACGAGAATCACTGAAAAGACGAAAATCGAAGTTGTCACGGAAGGTATCCTTACAAGAATGCTTCATTCTGACAACACCTTAGAAGGAGTGGGTCTTGTCATTTTTGATGAATTTCACGAACGCAGTATTCACGCAGATGTGGCTTTGGCCCTGTGTAGAGAATCCCAACAAATACTTCGACCAGATCTTAGAATTTTGGTGATGTCAGCCACGCTGAACATGCCTGATCTTATTCGCGCATTGAAAGCACCCGTTGTGGAAAGCAAGGGTCGGCAATATCCCGTGGATGTTTTCCATGTTGGTGAGCAGGATCAAATGATGATGCCAGAAATGACAGCAAGAACCATTCATCAGGCCGTAAAGAAACACGATGGGGATGTTTTGGCGTTTTTTCCTGGACAAGGTGAGATCAAGAAATGTGAGGAAATTCTTCGTAAAACACTTAAAGGATTTGCTATTCATCCATTGTACGGGCAATTGTCATATGGGAAGCAGCATGCTGCCATAATGCCCAATCGAGAGGGTAAGCGAAAAGTTGTTCTGGCTACTTCAATAGCTGAGACCAGTCTGACGATCGAGGGCGTTCATATTGTGGTGGACACAGGTTTTGGCCGGACATCCAAGTGGGATCCTAAATCTGGTTTGTCGCGATTGGTGACTGTAGAGGTGTCGAAGGACTCAGCAGATCAACGAGCTGGGAGAGCTGGTCGATTAGGTCCGGGAGTCTGCTATCGAATGTGGTCGAAAGCGACTGAGAACAGGATGGCAGCTCACATCACTCCTGAAATTGCAGAAGCGGACCTTTCATTTTTAGCGCTCGATCTTGCGAAATGGGGAATCGTAGATCCAAATCAGCTGACATGGCTAACACCACCACCAAAAGGAGCTTGGATGGCAGCACAGGAAACCTTGCATGAATTAGAGGCTTTGGAGAATGGGAAAATAACGGAGCATGGGCAGAAGATGCACACTTTGCCGTGTCATCCTCGACTGGCCCATATGCTGCTAATGGCGCAAGAAGATGATCTGGTTGGACTTGCAGCTGATGTGTCAGCGTTGCTGGAAGAGCGAGATCCACTTGGGAGAGAAGCAGGAATTGACATCAATGTACGAGTAGAAGCACTGCGAAGGCACCGAAGAGAAGGACGAAGAGGAGGAAGATTTGATCGCATTGAAAAGGTGGCAGCCTCCTATCGCGAGCTGTTTGGCGAAGAACCTGACAATGATGCTTTTGATCCATATGAAACTGGTCTGTTGCTGACGCATGCATTTCCTGAGCGAATTGCCTTCGCCCGACCAGGTAACAATGCACAATTCAAACTTGCCAATGGACGCATAGCCATGGCAGGGCACAGAGATGATCTTGCACATGAGTCGTGGCTGGCCATTGCGAACTTGGATGCACGTGAGGGAATGGGGAAAATCTTCTTGGCCTCACAACTCAATCCCAAAGACTTGGCACCCAGAGTAAAAGAAGTAGAAGTTATTGAGTGGGATACAGAAGATGGGGGTTTGGTGGCCTCCCTCGATATGCGGATCGGGAGCATCGTGTTGAAAACTACCCCACTTCCAGATCCAGACCCTGAGCATTTGCAGGAAGCAATTGCTAAGGCGGTACAAAATGAAGGTGCAACACTTCTGGATTGGAATGAAGATGTTGAGCAGTGGCAAAATAGAGTTCTGAGTCTAAAGAAATGGCGTTCAGGAGATTGGCCAGATGTGAGCAGAGACACATTACTTTACTCAAATCGGGAATGGTTAGCTCCATATTTGATAGATGTCAAGAGCCCTCAGGATTTAAGGAAGATAAACCTAACAGAAGTTCTTCATCACCATTTATCCTTCGAGCAACAAACAAAATTGAATCAATTGGCACCCTCGCACTTTGAAGTTCCAAGTGGGTCGAAAATCCAGATAATGTACCGCCCAGATGGAGAACCACCAATTTTGGCAGCTCGTCTTCAGGAGTTATTTGGAATGGAAGAAACGCCTACTATAAACGAGGGTGGTAGTGCTTTGCTGATT
>JBDWQX010000133.1:0-13893 GCA_039986395.1 Cyclobacteriaceae bacterium | reverse complement strand
AAGAAAAAATGGCCAGATTCCAAAAAGCAAAAGATGGTATTCCAATGTGTAAGCGGTGGTGGACAGCGAGCAGCCTTATGGACAGTCAATTCACTATTAAAAGCTGACAGCGTTCTTAAGGGCACTCTGATGCAGCAAAGTTTTTTGATTACCGGGGCATCCGGGGGTGCAGTGGGAGCGGCATATTATCGGGAATTATTTAAGCGAAATCTGATCAATGAGAAGAAAGATGTAATGCTCACAAACATGGGCAAAGACAATCTGAACCCTGTGATCTTTAGTCTGCTGGTAAATGATCTTTTTATCAAACTTCAGACCTATGAGTATGCGGGAAGAAGTTACAAGATCGATCGCGGATATTCGTTTGAGCAAAATCTCAACCGAAACCTGGAGGGAGTGCTCTCCAAAAAGATTAGCGAGTATCAAGAGATCGAGGAAAATGCGGAGATTCCAACTTTGATCCTGTCTCCTACCATTGCCAACGATGGACGAAAACTCTACATTTCGTCTCAGCCCGTAAGCTTTATGGGGATCTCATCTGAAATTACAGGTGGTCCAGAGCAGAAAATAAGAGGAGCGGACTTTCAGGCACTTTTCAAAAATCAGTCTTCTGGAGATCTTAGTTTCCTTTCAGCTTTGCGGATGTCTGCGTCATTTCCCTACATTACTCCGTCCGTCAGTTTGCCTAGTGAGCCTAGAATAGAAATTATGGATGCAGGTATATCAGACAATTTTGGAGTGCTGGATGCTTTGAAATTTATTCATGTTTTCAAAGAATGGATTGAAGAGAATACTGCTGGGGTGGTACTTCTGGTAATCCGGGATACGAAATCCAATTCGCCCATTGAAGATCGTCCAATTCCTTCGGTGCTCGACCGGCTTACCTATCCAATTGCAAGTGTTTACAACAACCTGTCTAGTATGCAGGATATTAATAATGATATTAGGATTGAGCAAGCAAAGGACTGGTTAGATGCTGACCTGGACGTGGTGGAGATTGCTTACGATTCGCACTTTAACACTACTGAAGAATCTGAGGTAAAGCGAGCCTCGCTTAGCTGGCACCTTACCTCCTTGGAGAAAAAGAATATCATGAACAACATTGATATTGAAAGCAACAAGATGGCACTTAGAAGATTAAAGGAACTACTCAAAAACTCATCAACTCCTTAAACCTCGAGGTCTGACGTCTGGAAACTTCCACCTCTGTTCCATCCTTCAGATAAAGTCGAATAGTCCCACTAAACCAAGGCTCTATTTTGTCAACCCATTTTAAGTTGATAATCTGTTGACGATTGGCTCTGAAGAATACTTCTGGATCAAGTCGTTTCTCCATGTATTGCAATGTTTTTGGGATCATTGGCTTCTGGTCCTTGAAATAGATTCTTGTGTAGTTATCCCAAATTTCAAAAATTCGAACATCTCTCAAATTCACAAACCAACATTTTTCTCCGTCCTTCACAAATACTTGGCTGTCTTCTGACAGCACCTTCTTGTCAGAAGACATTTCTATCTCTCCAACATCTACTTTTTCCAAGGCCTTATCCAATCGATCTTCTGTTATTGGCTTTTTCAAGTAGTCCAAAGCATTGTATTCAAATGCCTTCATCGCGAACTCACTGTATGCCGTGGTGAATATGACCTTCGGAACCTGATCCAGCGACTCCAGCAGTTCGAACCCATCTTTACCAGGCATCTGAATGTCCAAGAACAAGAGATCAGGTTTCAGCTCAGTAATTTTCTCAATCGCATTGTCAGCATTTTCGGCTTCACCCAACAATTCGATTTCAGGTTTCTTCTCGAGTAAAAACTTGAGTTCCTCCCTTGCCAGTCGCGTATCATCAATAATCAATGCTTTCATTGTTCTAGTGGCAGTTTTAGTACAGACCTCACCATTTCACCATCCTGAAATAAATCCAAATCTGGCTCTTTCTCAAAAAGAATACGTATCCTTTCTGTTGCATTTCTAAGTCCAATTCCCCCCGTTTTGCTTCGTTCTTTCAGCCTTCCAGTGTTGCTCACCTGGAGTATGAGTTCTTCTTTCTCGGAACTCACCGATACATTTATATTTCCACCGTCTTTCAATTGTGAAATTCCATGCTTCACCGCATTCTCTGTCATCAACTGAATAATCATTGGAGGTATTTTGTACTTACCTAGCTTTTTGTCTGTCTCAATCTCGAATTTCAATCGATTCTCGTAATGGATGGACTCTAGCTCCAGATACTTTTCCACGATGTCAAGTTCCTCCCATATTGAAACCTTTTCGTTGCTGTTAAACTGAATGGAATAGCGAAGCAGCTCTGAAAGATGAGAGACCATATCCCTGGCTTTCATATGATCCTCAAGAATCAACGCCCGTATGTTGTTTAAGGAATTGAAGAGAAAGTGAGGATTTATCTGTGCCTTGAGAGCGATTAGTTCAGCATCTTTTACCGCGGATTGGAATTTCCATTTCTCAATCTCCTCTCTCTTATAGTTTCTGAAAAAATAGATGATTAGGTAAATACCTGTCCATAAGGACAGATAAACGAAGGTTTGAAGTGTGTACAATAAGAAAATTCCAAAGGAAAATTGGTCTATCGGAATCATATCGGTCACCTTCAGACCGAAACCAGTGGTTAGTCCGTTTGCCAGAAATGCCAGTAGAACGAGTAACGGAATTAGTCTGACCAACATCCGCTTTATCTTCAGCTTGATCCATCCTCTCCTCTTTAGCTGAAAACGCAGAAAATGAGTAACCAGAAGCATCATTGTCGCTCCAAAGATTTGGAAGGCGATGGATTGGATATTTATTGCATAGAAATAGTTTGCGATAACGGTGCCAATAACCCCGTAGAGCGTCCAACCGGAAATCTGCAAAGTCCAATACCATCTAGTTCTTGACATGCTTCAGTCTAATTGTTAATCCAATACTAATGAAAACTATCCAAGGAATGACATATGGTATCGGGTCGTACCTGATACCAAGGACAAGGTAAATAGTGAGACTGATTGACAGCCCCACTATTCCTAAAATAAAAAAATGCTTAGCTCTTTTCATTCAAAAACCCTTTGACCTTCGTATGGAAAAACTGGGGATCGTCCCACATAATAAAGTGTTTGCCCTCATCCGTCATTTCAATTTGGGCATTTTTTAGATTTTTATATTGGAGTTTGAAAG
This sequence comes from Cyclobacteriaceae bacterium, assembly GCA_039986395.1. Lineage (GTDB taxonomy): Bacteria > Bacteroidota > Bacteroidia > Cytophagales > Cyclobacteriaceae > Ekhidna. The sequence goes on along the minus strand of JBDWQX010000133.1, from coordinate 10,730 downwards.
ATCTGAGCGTCATCTCTCTAGTCACCCCGAAATCCTTGTAACCAATCCATGCACCAAGTACCAAGGTTGGAGTTTCAATTTTTGAAATATCCTCTCTCAGGTCAATTTGATAGAGTTCATACATCGCTTGTGCCACAGTTGGAGTATCACTTTTACGACCCCACTCCATCACAATCTCAATGTCACTATCTGACTTCATCATCGTCTTAAGCATCATTGGTTGCATTGCTTCGTATTGCTCCGGGGTTTGCATTGCAATATTTGTCTTCATCATAGCAGCCATCTCCTTCATTGTTTCAGGTGTGGCAGAAGGATTTTGCTGCGCTCCAAAAAATGGAAGAGCATCAACAATGATAAGCTTTGAAGCAATCATCGGCTCCCTAGATCCAATATATAGTGACAAGAATCCGCCGAGACTATGTCCCATTATCACTGGGTTCCGTAATTTTTCCTTCTTAAGATACTTGATGAGCTCGTCCCCAACTGTCATTAGGTAATTCTCCTCTTTGATAGCTGGTTGTCCCGCAAAACCCGGCAAAGTCACTACATGGCATTCATAGTTTTCTTTTAATTCTTCGACAGATTGATCCCAGACATCTCCTGATGACGATAATCCCGGAATCATAAGTATTGGTGTTCCAGATCCAGTAACCTCTACCTCGAATGCGTATTCCTGCCCTTTCACAAGGTAAATAGCAACAAGTAATCCGAATAGCATAAATAGTCGTTTCATAATATTTTGAATTTTATTTGACGTTTGAGTTCATTTTTGACTACTCGAAAGTACGGGGGGAATTTGCAGACTCAGATGGTTTTAAAGGGAGTGGTTGATAAACCCAGTCGAATGGCGATCGAACTGGAAGTTCGAATTTTTCTGAGAATTTGCAACTTCCCAACCAACTCAGATGTCCCTTATTGAAACCTTACGACTATGATTCGAAACCTTTTTCTAACTTCCATCAGATCTCTATTTAAGCACAAGAGTACTTTTTTGCTAAACCTGCTAGCTCTCACAATTGGAATATCAGGCTGTATCGTCGCTTATCTTCATATCTCCTTTGAGTCAAGCTATGACCAGTTTCATTCTAATGAATCCAGGATTTTCAGAGTTGTCACTGGAGACGTACCGAATCAAAATGGCTGGGTAAAAGTGTCAACACCCATTCCTCCCAAATTAAAGGCTGATCTGCCTGAGGTTGAATCGTTTGCGCGGCTTACAAAATACAGTTACAATGAAAAAATTGCTGTAGAGTACAACAAGACAGTTTTCAATGAGGAAAACTTTTTCCTTGCCGATCCCGCCTTGTTTTCAATTTTTGACATTGAAACTGTTAAAGGTCGAATTGACGATGATCCGGCCGAAAGTTCCGTGTTCATTTCTCAAGAAATGGCAAACAAGTATTTCCAGCGGGAAGACCCCGTTGGCAAACTCCTAAAAGTTGACGGCAAAATAGATCTTCAGGTAGCCGCTGTTTTTGCCGATCTTCCCTACAACAGCCATTTCGACCTTGATTTCGTTGTTCCATTTAAAAATCTTCCAATAGCAAAGCCAGGCACTAGCCTCACCGGAAACTGGGGACAGTTTAACTATTTCGCATATATCCTACTTCAGGACGGTGCTGATCCCACGGCAACAGAATCCAAAATGAAAGAAATCGTGGCGGAATATGGAGAAAACGAATCCATGCAGTTTGAACGATTGGCCTTCCAAGCCCTTGCTGATATTCATTTCCAGCCAAACAGGGGAAATCTTAAAGCATCCTACAACCCAAAGTATCTGATGATCTACAGTGCTGTAGCCCTTGCAATCCTGCTGATCTCATTTATCAATTTTATCAACCTAAGCGTAGCAAGTTCAACAAGGCGCATCAAGGAGGTGGGTGTACGAAAAGTGCTAGGTGCCTCAAGGTCACAGCTCGTTTCACAGTTCGTAGCTGAAAGTATCATCACCGCCTCCATCGCCGCAGGTCTGGGATTGATTCTTTCCGACTTGGCGATGCCTGGAATAAATGGAATTGTACAATCTAATATGGTTCTAGATTTGGCCGACCCATTACTCATTAGCGGAATTGTAGGCTTGATATTGACGATTGCCTTATTCTCGGGACTGTACATAGCACTATACATCTTATCCTTTAACCCTGTAAATGCTGTCAAGGGTGCCATTAAGATTGGAAACAGAGGAAAGAGATTCAAGGAATCACTGATGACCATCCAGTTTACAGTTTCCTGCATTCTCATACTTGCATCAGTATTCATCTATCGGCAACTCAATTTCCTGAAGGATCATGATATTGGCCTTAATCAGGAAGGAATTGTCACCATGCAGTTGTATGATCAAAAATCTCAAGATGAGGTACCTTTTTTGATTCCTGAGTTAGAAAAAATTGCCGGAGTTCAAAAAGTATCGGCTTCAAAATTTACCCCTGGATTAGCAAATTGGCATCAAACAGTATCTTGGGAAGGTCAGACGGAAGATGTCAGTTGGAATCTTATTTCTGTAGACGAAAACTTCATCGAGACCTTCGGAATTGAGTTAACCGAAGGAGATATGGACGAAATCAAGGAACTATCGGGTAGTCAGAAATATACCTACATTGTGAATGAAGCTGCCCTAAAATCTGCAGGATGGGAATCTGGATTTGGAAAAGTCATTTCGCCTTTTGGACGTAATGGCAATGCTGCGATCGCTGGTGTGGCAAGTGATTTCAACTACAAATCACTTCATATTGAAGTTGAACCCTGTATTCTTATAATTACCAATACTGATAAGTACAGTCAAGTGTCTTTAAGATTCAACACACAGGATCCCCTTGGTCTATTAGCCGATGTAGAAGCAACGTTTGCTGAAGTCATGCCAGAAACGCCCTTTGAATATGCCTTTGCAGATGACCAATTTAATCGGCTGTACAGAGTTGAAAATCAAACAAGTCAGCTCATTGGGCTGCTAACCACAATTGCTATTGTGCTGGCCTTGCTTGGTGTATATGCTTTGTTAAGTTTTACCATTAAGGAGCGTACCAAAGAGATTGCTATACGGAAAGTACTGGGTATCAAAATGAAAGGCACGCTGTATTTGTTGTCAGGTAATTATATCAAGTTACTTGTCATTGGAAATTTGATCGGAATTCCAATCACCTGGTACATCATGGACCTTTGGTTACAAAATTTCAGCTATCAAATATCGCTTGGCTTTATAACCTTTCTCGGGGTTGCGGTTTCCACTTTCCTTCTGATTTTGGTCGTTGTGGGATTTAAGGTAGTCCAGATTGAAAACATCAATCCTACGGAGGCTTTACATTATGAATAAGTGAACAAAATGCTAAACGGTGGTAAAACTTATGGCACCTAAAGTTGGTTCGTCACCCTGTGAATTCATTCAGGGTCCTCCGCCAAGTTTAGTTTGTGATGAAGATTCTGAAACAAGTTCAGAATGACAAAGTGTAATGTTTACCGACTCACAAGAATTTTTCAACCTCGATGTATGGCAGGCCAAAAGCATCCGAAACGCCTTTGTACACTACCTCGCCATTGATTACATTCAAACCTAGTCTTAACTCTTCGCTATCCTGACAAGCTTTTTTCCACCCTTTGTTGGCTAGATTCAAGGCATAAGGCAAAGTAGCGTTCGTCAATGCAAGCGTAGATGTGTATGGTACGGCCCCTGGCATATTAGCTACACAGTAGTGAACCACATCGTCAATAATAAATGTTGGATCTTCGTGCGTCGTTGGTTTACATGTTTCAATGCAACCACCTTGATCTACGGCAACATCGACCAAAACTGTACCTGGTCGCATCTCTTTCAACATATCTCGAGTAATCAAATGAGGAGCTTTCGCTCCAGGTATTAAAACAGCTCCCACGATCAAATCATGCGTACCAATCATTTCGCGTATGTTGTACTCGCTACTCATGTACGTATTGACATTGGCTGGCATTACATCATCCAGATATCTAAGTCTGGGAAGGTTCAAATCCATGATTGTCACGTCTGCTCCCATGCCTGCAGCCATCTTCGCGGCGTTTGTACCCACTACGCCTCCTCCAAGAATCATCACTTTAGCTGGCCGGACTCCTGGAACACCTCCAAGCAGTATTCCTCTTCCTTGCATCGGTTTTTCCAAATATTTAGCTCCCTCTTGAATAGCCATTCGGCCTGCTACTTCTGACATAGGAACCAACAAAGGCAGCGAACGATCTTCTTTCTCTACTGTTTCATAAGCGAGGCAGACAGCACCGCTTTCTATCATGGCATTGGTCAACGGCTCGTAAGAAGCAAAGTGGAAGTAGGTGAAAAGCAATTGATCTTTCTTGCATAGCTTGTACTCAGGCTCAATCGGCTCCTTCACCTTCATTATCATCTCTGCCTTTTCATACGTTGCTTCGATTGTTGGCAGCATCTGAGCTCCAGCAGCGACATAATCACCATCCTCAAATCCACTTCCATCTCCCGCTGTCGATTGCACGTAAACTTCATGCCCGCGTTTGGCAAACTCAACAACACCAGAAGGTGTAAGGGCTACGCGATTCTCGTTGTTTTTAATCTCTTTTGGAACACCTATTATCATGATACTTTCTTTTGGATTAAGCAAATATAATCGTAGTGTGGGATAGAAAAAGGAAGTTTATAAATTCAAAATTTGACATATTCTTTTTATTATAAAAACAAAATAATATTTCTTGTAAATACTATTTTCAGTATTTTATACTTAAATAAAATCTTTACACACATTAAACTGTGCTTATCTTTCGGGCTTTTACTTTAAAATATGATCTCATTTGTTTATATTTGAAGGCACTCTCCACATTTTTAGTTTCAAATTCTTGAAGAATGGGCAAAGTCAAAAACAAAATCAATCTTCCTGTTTCTAAAAAAGAAATCCTTAGCGATTATCGGCTTGCTGTTGAGAGTCGAGAGGCTAGTCTCATGGGGAGAAAGGAAGTGTTTATGGGCAAGGCCAAATTTGGAATTTTTGGCGATGGTAAAGAAGTACCACAGTTGGCAATGGCTAAGTATTTCAGAAACGGAGATTGGAGGTCTGGCTACTACCGAGATCAAACGTTCATGATGGCCATCGGTCAGCTGACCACGCAACAATTTTTTGCGCAGCTCTATGCTCACACCGATGTTGAAGCGGAACCAGTGTCGGCTGGCAGGATGATGAATGGTCATTTTGGTACAAGGTATTTGAATGAAAAAGGTGAGTGGCTCACGCAAACTGATAAGAAGAATTCTAGTGCCGATATTTCGCCGACAGCTGGTCAAATGCCCCGGTTGCTTGGGCTGGCCTACGCATCCAAACTTTACAGGGAGAATAAAGGGCTTAAAGATCTTGAAGACTTCTCATTGAATGGTGATGAGGTAGCGTTTGGGACCATCGGAAATGCCTCCACTTCCGAAGGGCCATTTTGGGAGACTATGAATGCTGCCGGCGTTCTTCAAGTGCCAATGGTCATGTCTGTATGGGATGATGGGTACGGCATTTCAGTACCGCAGGGATACCACACAGTCAAGGAGAGTATCTCTGAAGCTTTGGCAGGATTTCAAAAAACGAAACAAAAGCCTGGATTCGAAATTTTTACCGTTCGTGGGTGGGACTACCCAAACCTACTGGAGACCTATCAAAAGGCAATCACACTCGCCAGAGAAACGCACACCCCATGTTTAGTTCATGTTACGGAGATCACGCAACCCCAAGGGCATTCCACTTCCGGGTCTCATGAGCGCTACAAATCAAAAGAGCGCTTGGATTGGGAGAAAGAGCATGATTGTATTCTTAAAATGAGGCAGTGGATTGAGATGGAGAAGATGGCAAATAGTGCCGAACTAGATGAGATCGAAAAGGAGGCGAAATCTGAAGCAAAAAAATCAAGAGAAGCTTCTTGGAAAGCGTTTATAGATGACATCAAAAAAGACCAGCAAGAGGCACTGGATCTAATTGGGAAGGTAGCTAATACCTCTTCAAAAAAAGCCCCATTGGAAGCGATATCTAATGAATTGCGTAAAGCTCTGAATCCAGAGAAAGCGCATGTGATGAGTGCATCTCGCAAAGCACTTAGAATCTCTAAGGATAATCAAACGCAAGAATGGAAGAATCTACAAAATTGGATTTCAGATCAAAAAGAAAAATTCCAAAAACAGTATAATTCGCGACTTTATAGTGAATCAGAAAGCTCCTCCCTGGCAGTCGAAACTGTAGAAGCAGTCTATTCTGATGAAAGCACACTTGTTGACGGAAGAGAAGTGTTGAATGCTTGCTTTGATAATATTCTCCAAACTGACCCTAAGGTTTTTGCCATTGGAGAGGATGTCGGTAAGATTGGAGACGTAAACCAAGGTTTCGCAGGTCTACAAGAAAAATATGGAGAGCTAAGAGTCACAGACACTGGTATACGCGAGACAACAATCATTGGGCAGGGTATTGGAACTGCCATAAGAGGGTTGAGACCGATCGTCGAAATCCAGTATCTTGATTATTTGCTATACGCAATACAAACACTGTCAGATGACTTGGCTACACTCCAGTATCGAACATTTGGTGGTCAAAAAGCACCGCTGATCATCAGAACAAGAGGTCACCGTTTAGAGGGAGTATGGCACTCAGGGTCCCCAATGGGGATGATCCTTAATTCCCTAAAAGGAATCATGGTCCTCACGCCAAGAAACATGACGCAGGCAGCGGGTTTTTACAACACACTGCTACAGTCTGATGATCCCGCATTAGTTATTGAATCGCTTAATGGTTATCGATTAAAAGAGCGTATTCCTGAGAATTTCAAAGATTTCAAACTTGCTTTAGGCGTTCCTGAGCTTTTGCAAGAAGGATCAGATGCCACCATTGTTACTTATGGATCCACATGTCGAATAGTTTCTGAAGCCGCCAATCAATTAGCAGAAGAGGGTGTCAATGTAGAGGTAATCGACGCTCAAACCCTAATACCATTTGATCGAGACCAGGTCATCTTAGCATCTCTGAAAAAGACAAACCGACTAATCGTTGTGGATGAGGATGTGGAAGGGGGAGCTTCGGCATTTATTATGCAGCAGGTTTTGGAGAAAGACGGAGGCTATTTCCACCTGGACTCTAAACCAAAGACCATTACAGGGAAAGACCATCGACCAGCTTACGGTAGTGATGGTGATTATTTTTCTAAGCCTAATGTTGAGGATGTGGTAGAGCAGGTCTTAGAAGTGATGAATGAAGTTAATCCCACTAAATATCGCGATCTATCTTAGAGATCAAAGAAGATCACTTAGCACAAAGTCTGGAGTTTCAACGACATTACTTTTATTAAGGTCTCTATCATAAATCCAAAATCTCATTTGAATCGTATCATCAAGGAATGAAAGGCGGAAGAGTCTGGATAAAATAGAATATGTGATCACCCCTTCCCTTCCATTGGGATCGTAAACAGGAATTCGTCCGTTGAAATTACCAATATCGCAATCGTCGTTCTGAAAAATTGCACCAAAATCAATCTCGTTATAATTCCCGCCCGTCTTTTTGTAAAACTCTAAATGGAAATTATTGTAGAATTCATTTCTTGAAACGTAGATTGTGTCTGATTGAACTACCTCATAATTGATGCAATCGTAGTTAGGTCTATTGTCAGTTTCTGAAAAAAACTCCCTCGGACCTGCGATAAAGGGTTGGTTTTCACCATTTTCTCCTGGTTGCACCAAAATTGGTATTTTGTAAAGTGGTGGAGTGATGAAGGGATCGCTTAGTGTTACAATGCTATCATTTTCATCAGCGATGTAACTGTAGATGTGATAGGGAGCTAGCAAATCACCAACATTATCATTCAGGCCTAGATTTCCCTCACCGTCCTCGAACCTAAAACTCAAGATGAGCGAATCCAGTCCCTCCGTATCACGATACAGCAGAGATTCCAACTCAATGAAGGGTGTCTCAGGAAACACCTCCGATTCAAAACAAGAGGTTAAGAATAGCAGGAAAAGTGCTGAGAATAATAATTTAGTAGCTCGCTTCATATATCAGAGACAAAAATAGATCAAGAACCCCTTACAAGTAAAACTCATGCAATTTGCAGAAAGTTTCAAGGAAACAATCTTTACTATCAACGAGCAAAACTTTGAATCGTATTGTCTTGAGGTTTTCCAACATCAATATGCAGAATGCCCTGTGTATCAAGAGTATTGCAACCTGGTTGCTAAAAACCCTAAGACCATTGACCAACTAAATCAAATTCCCTTCTTACCGATAGAATTTTTCAAGGGTAATCACATAAAATCTGGAACTTGGCAAGAACAGAAAGTTTTCAGAAGCAGCGGAACCACGCACACAGGCAGAAGTGAGCATTTAGTAAGGGACCTTGGCTTTTATCACAAAATAACCAGGGAAATATTCCAAGATCATTTCGGCACCCTTGATTCTTTGCAAATTTTAGCATTGCTACCCTCCTATCAAGAAATGGGAGATTCATCTTTAATTGCCATGGTAGATCATTTCATTTCCCACAGCAAGGAGGATTCGAAATACGTGCTAAATGACACAGATGAGATGCTAATTGGGTTAGGAGCCACTAAAACCAAAAAGTTACTTCTAGGCGTATCCTACGCACTTTTAGATTTCGCTGAAAAGGGTCCAATTCCAAATAAGAACACCCAAATAATGGAGACTGGAGGTATGAAAGGACGTAGGACGGAGATAACACGCTCGGAATTGCATCAAAAACTTAAAGATGCATTTCATGTTAAAGAAATATTTTCTGAATATGGTATGACTGAGCTTATGAGTCAAGCATATGGGAAAAATGGTGGTTTTCGGTTCCCAAACTGGGCGAAAGTACTTATTCGCGACATAAATGATCCTTTTAGCTACTTAGCCAACGGGAAAACTGGTGGAATCAACGTGATTGATTTGGCAAATGTCGACTCTTGCTCATTTATCGAAACAAAAGATTTGGGAAAATCACAGAATAACACTTTTGAAGTTCTCGGTCGTTTTGATAATTCGGACGTTCGTGGATGTAATTTGATGTTTTAAAGAAAACCGCGTAATATTTATGGGAAAATCCTGTTGTATAGTAGATTAATTCCTATATTTTTGAATTGATAAGACTTATAGTAGTCGTACTGAATAAATATAAACTCATGAAGTTAAAATTTGCCATCGTTGCCATCGTAGTTCTAGGTCTTAGCGCATGTACTCAAAGAACTTGTCCAACATACGCTCAAGAAGACGTTCAGAAGGAAAAAACCACTGCAGAAGTTAACGTTTAAACTTCGACGTACTTTTTCACATCTCCTTCTTTGATCGTGTCACCTGACATGATTACGAGTCTTTCTACAACATTTCGTAGCTCTCTAATATTTCCCGTCCATTTAAATGCTTGAAGTAGCTTCAAAGCGTTTGCATCTATTTGCTTACGTTGAGCACCGTACTCCTCGGCAACTTGATCCAAAAAATAATCCACAAGCTGGGTAATATCCTCGGATCGTTCCCGAAGCGGCGGGACTTGAATAATCATCACACTCAGTCGATGATAAAGATCTTCTCGGAAATTTCCCTCTGCTATTTCTTTCTTCAGGTCTTTGTTTGTAGCTGACAACACTCTCACATTGACCTCGATTGACTTATCGCCCCCGACCCTGGTGATTTTCTTGTCTTGAAGTGCTCGCAAGACTTTTGCTTGTGCTGACAAGCTCATGTCTCCTATTTCATCTAAAAAAAGTGTTCCCCCACTTGCTTGTTCAAACTTCCCTATTCTTTGTTTTATCGCGGATGTAAATGATCCTTTCTCATGCCCAAATAGCTCGCTCTCGATGAGCTCTGAGGGAATGGCGGCACAATTGACCTCTACAAGTTGAGCCTTCGATCTCTCACTCTTTTCATGCAACCACTTGGCTACCAATTCCTTTCCAGTGCCGTTCTCACCTGTAATAAGCACTCGAGCTTCAGTTGCCGCAACCTTCTCGATCGTTTCCTTGACCTCAGCAATCTGACTAGATTCCCCCACGATCTCATTACCCTTGCTCACCTTTTTTCTAAGCACTTTCGTTTCTTTGGTCAACTGAGAATTATCCAATGCATTTCTAACAGTCAGTAGTATACGATTGAGGTCTGGTGGTTTCTGGATGAAATCAAAAGCACCCTTCTTCGTTGCTTCCACTGCGGTATCTATGGTTCCATGTGCAGAAATCATGATAAAAGGAATGTCAAATCCCTCGCTGGAAGCTTTTTGCAAGAGTTCAAGACCATCCATCTTCGGCATCTTTATGTCGCAAAGTACCAAATCGATCTTTTCTTCAGATAGCTTTGAAAAGCCGTCGGCTCCATCCTCAGCGGCCACAACTTCATAGCTCTCTTCGGATAAGATATCACACAGAGCATCTCGAATACTCTTTTCATCATCCACAACTAGAATTTTAGACATGTTCCTTTTTTAAATTATCAATTACAAAAAGCAAGCCAGTAAGCCGGGTTCTGTTCTATCCCACCATTTATCTAGCCCCAATCCCGATAGTACCGAGACAGGATCTAACGACCTACCCAATCCTACTTAAGCGAGACACTTTCAAACGTAGGACCTATTTGGTCTTTCAGCGCGCAAGGTTTACCTGAACTCCAGATATCGCTATCTGAATGGTGAGCTCTTACCTCACCTTTTCACCTTTTCCCCTGCAAGCAGAGGTAGTTTATTTCTGTGGCACTATCTCGATCCCGATAGCTATCGGGACGCTTCCGTTTCGGAAGTACGCT
>JBDWQX010000132.1:0-17838 GCA_039986395.1 Cyclobacteriaceae bacterium | reverse complement strand
AGCAAGGTCAACATTTATAGCATAGAGGCTTCCTAAGATTTCCAAGCTACTCCTGAGTAGTCACATATTTAAGTACCTCAATAACCTGATCTTCACTAGTAGCAACCGCCATTGCCTGAGCGTCTACTTCTTTTAGAGCATGTGTAAAATCCACGGGATGAATAACAATATATGGCTTGTTCATTGCAGCTGCAACCCCAGCATCGAACGCCGCATTCCACTGTCTGTATTTCTCCCCAAATTTGACAATCACAAGGTCAGATTTTTCAATGTTCGTCTTTATTCGAATGCTATTGACCTTGGCACTCTTGTGGTCCTTCCAAAAGGGCTTCTCCTCCTGTCCAAGTACATCACCAGCATCATCGGAGGCACTGTGTGTGACAACAGGTGTCAAGAACTCTATTGGAAGACCCAGTTTCTCAGAACCTTTCACAATAGCGTCTCTCCAGTCGGAATGAATTTCTCCAGATAAGTAGATTGTAAGTTTCATTGGTAATACTTAAGTGTTCAACCGATTACAAATTAAATGCACTTTCAGTTGTCATTGATATGTTTGCTAAATGGAAACAACTACAAGATCCGCTATCGTTGAAGATTTACCCATTCTCCTCCAATTTGAACAGGGAATAATTGAAGCGGAGCGTCCATTCGATCCAACACTCAAGAAGGGGAATATAAACTACTATGACATACGGGAACTGATTGAATCTCCAGATGCAGAAGTTGTTGTTGTTGAGGATCAGGAGATTCTGGGTTCGGGTTACATCCAGATTCAAGACTCGAAACCATACAAAAAGCACTCAAGGCACGGATACATTGGTTTCATGTTTATTAAACCAGACCACAGAGGAAAAGGCATAGTACAACTGGTTACAAATGATCTACTAGATTGGGCTCGATCACGAGGTGTTTCAGAGGTGAAACTTGAAGTCTATGATAAAAATGAATCAGCGGTTCGTGCATACGAAAAAGCCGGATTTTCGAAAAATCTTGTGGAAATGAGATTGGAGTTATAGCTCCATGATTTAAATCAAATAGACCAATGATTTAACTCCTAACTGCCTTTTTTGATGTCTCATACCTTGGTCTACAGATATGAGCACTGAAACAAAGAAAATTGAGCAAGCGAGCAACGGGCAAGGATCTCCAAGCTTACAGCTTACGGCTACAGACCTGAAGCTCATTAATACACCTGGAGGTATTAAAAGGCTCCTAAAAGAAAAAAATCAAAACCTTGAGCACATTCTGTTCAACCTTAGGTACGAGAAGGAAATTGAGGAATTGCAGATTGAGTTGGTAAAACTACAGCGAGATGTTCAAATCAACAATCGAAGAATCGCTATAGTTTTTGAAGGCCGTGATGCAGCAGGAAAGGGCGGAAACATCCGTCGTTTTATTGAGCACCTAAATCCCAGAACACAACGAGTTGTCGCTCTAAACAAGCCTACTGAAGTTGAAAAGGGACAGTGGTACTTCCAACGCTACGTCAACACACTACCCAACCCTGGGGAAATCACTTTCTATGACAGAAGTTGGTACAACAGGGCCGTGGTAGAACCTGTTATGGGATTTTGCACTAAATCTCAATACAAAACCTTCCTAATGCAGGTGCCTGAGTTTGAGCACATGCTCTATGAAGATGGAATCGAAATCATCAAATTCTGGCTATCTATTTCCAAGGATGAACAAAAAAGGAGATTTGACTCCAGAAAAGATGATCCACTAAAACAGTGGAAGTTGAGCCCAATTGATCAGAAAGCACAGGAGCATTGGAATGATTACACCAAGTACAAAAGAGAAATGTTTTCCCGCACTCACACTTCCTACAGTCCCTGGATCATCATCGAGGCAAACAATAAAAAAAGGGCCAGACTAGAGACCATGCGTTATGTGCTCAACCACCTAAACTATGAAGGGAAAGAGCAAGCAAAAATTTCACTACTCCCCGATCCAGAGATCGCACGTCGCTTTCACAGATCTGGAGTGTCAAGCGATTAACTTATAAAATAATAACACTATGAAACGACGAGAGAAAGTATCCCAAATAATGACAACCGAAGTTCAAACGGTCAACATCAACAACTCTTTGCAGGAAGCGAACAACTTGTTTAAAAAACATCACATCCGGCATGTGCCAGTTGTCTCAGGAGAAAAACTCATTGGTATTCTAAGCCATACAGACATTCTTCGAATCAGTTTCGGGAACACCTTTGGCGATGAGCAACAAGGTGGCGACGAAGCAATTTTTGACATGCTTTCCATCAATCAGGTAATGAAACATAGTCCTGTCACTGTTTCTCCAGAAGGTACCCTGAAGGAGGCTGCAGAGATTCTTTCGGATAAGGAGTTTCATGCTCTGCCTGTGGTTGAGAATGAAAAACTGGTAGGCATCGTGACAACAACAGATATTATTAAGTATTTCTTAGAACAATATTGAAAACAATAGTCGACCGGTCAAATATTTATATATTTGTCCAAATGGGTGGACTCAATAAAAGGGATCATTTACTAAAAATAGGTCAAGATCAAATCCTAACCAAGGGGTTTGATCTTAGCAGCATAAAGGACATTACAACTGCTGCAGGATTACCTAAGGGGTCCTTTTATCATTACTTCAATAGCAAAGATGAGTTTGCTCTCGAAGCGATGAACGAGTTCATCGAATCATTCAATGAAGCAATTCCTGACGATCAATTGGATGTCTCAACATTGGAAAAAATGATTGATTTGCGAATAGCATCCATCGTCAAAATCAATTTTGCTCGAGAGTGCTACATAAGTATTATGTGTCACGCATCAAAGAACAGGGATGAGTTCTTTCGCACATCCGTGATTGATGCTCTTGAGAAATCTAATGAGGCCATGCATCAACTGATTATAGCTCTACAAAAAAAGAAGCTAATTAATGCTGGACTGAAGTCAAATGAGTTGCTGGAATTCGTAGATTTCGCCTGGAGAGGAGCTAGAATGAAAGCAAAGTTGTTGAAGTCCGATACGCCACTAAAAGTGTTTAAGAAGTACTTAATTCATCACGTTCTAAAATCTTAATCTTTTTATCTAAAAAATATCCGACCGGTCAAATATTACTAATAAACTAACAAACTAACATTATGACGCTTAAAAATTTTCTTTCAATCAATGCTATTCTCTTTGTTCCATTTGGCTTAGCAATGCTTATCGCTCCAACCTACCTATTTCCAATGTTCGGGATTAACCTGGATTTTGACGGCACACTAATGGCAAGAGTTTTTGGCTCTGCACTATTGAGTCTGGGACTTATCTGTTACTTAGTCAAGTCAGAAAGCAGATCGAACAATGCATTAAAAGCAATATTGGTCGGTAATCTCCTCTTTCATGGAATAGACACTGCTTCAACATTTGTTGCCTCGTCCACTGGTGTGATGAACAGTATGGGATGGATGTTTACCTTTCTTCATTTTGTGCTAGCGGTTGGCTTTTTATACTTTTTGTTTAAAAGGGCTTGATTACCATCAGCACAGCATAAATAAGTTGGGTTAATCAAAACCATATTGCAACAATTACTGTTTTACTTCATGAGCATCTAAAACGATCATGGCAAAAAAAACAGTGTCTAAAAAAAGTATTCAGAAAAGCTACCAGGACTACCTCTTAACTGAAGGTAAAATTCCTGCTACGGTGAGGGTTTTCACAAACTACGCAAAGATTTCTGATGAAGCCTTCTTTGAGGTATTTGGTAGTCTTGAAACGATTGAATCATCCATCTGGAAGGACTACTACACTAGGACTTTCGAGGTCCTTCACAAGGATAAGGACTTCGAATCCATGAATGGGAGAGAGAAGCACCTTTCGTTCCTTTTCACACTGCTAGAGCTTATCAAAAGCGATCGGTCGTACATTCTGTTTCGAATGAAACCCAGCCTCCAGGACATTCAGCATGCAGCTCCAAGGTATTTAGCGGAGACTAGAAGGATCGTGTTGGATCGCGAAATTGAGTGGGTGGAGACTCCTTCTTTTATTCCAGAGAAAGGTCTAAAGTTCGCTAAATCCGGATACAAAAATATCCTGTGGCAACATAGTATGGCCATGATACACTTTTGGACAAAGGATGATTCTGCTAGTGCAATCGACACAGACCTTTTCATTGAAAAATCAACACGCACCTTGTTCGACGTTGGTGAGCTTCCGGCATTGGATTCGGTAATTGATCTTGGTAAATTTTTTCTACAAAAAATGGGCTTTGCAAAAGCCACAGCATAAATGTCAAAAGAACTCGATCGAATACCAATAAGCAAGGTCCAGCGAGCCAGCAAGTTTGTAGCCGCAGGCGCCAAGGTTGGAGCTAACTATGTAAAGGCTTACAGCAAAGCAGCCATCAAGGGTAAACTAAACAAGGAAGAACTAGATCAGGACAATGCCAGCGATATCTACAACTCATTGAGCGAGTTGAAAGGTAGTGCATTGAAAATGGCCCAACTACTAAGCATGGATCAAAACGTCTTGCCAAAGGCTTATTCGGACAAATTCGCTATGGCGCAGTACAGTGCTCCTCCCCTTTCTTATCCCTTAGTGAAAAAGACTTTTCGGGAAAATTTCGACAAGGATCCTGGTGAAATGTTTGATTCATTTTCAAAATCTGCAAGCAACGCAGCTTCGATGGGTCAAGTACACAAGGCGGAAAAAAATGGTCAGCAATTGGCAGTTAAAATTCAATATCCTGGAGTTGGAAATAGCATAAAGAGTGATCTAAAACTTGCAAAACCATTCGCGCTCAAGCTCATGAAGGTGAAAGGGAAAGAAGTAGAGCCTTACATGAAAGAAGTGGAAGAAAAACTACTTGAGGAAGCAAACTATAGTTTGGAATTGGAGCAGTCCATGGATTTTGCGAAGAAATGTAAAAATCTTCCCAATCTTTTTTTCCCAGATTATTTCCCCGAGTATAGTGCGCCTCAGATTCTAACCATGAGTTGGTTAGACGGAGAACCCATCGGTGAGTGGATGAAGTGTGATCAATCGGAAGAAGCTCGAAACAAGCTTGGGCAAACACTTTGGAATTTCTACATGTTCCAGATGCATGAGTTGCGAATGATGCACGCAGACCCGCATCCGGGCAACTTCATTATCAATGAAAACAAACTTGGGGTAATTGATTTTGGATGCATCAAAAAGATACCTGCCGACTTTTATAAAGCTTACTTCGAGCTAGCTAGTCATAAAGTCCTCAAAGATCCGACGAAAGTAGACGGCCTATTCAAAGAACTTGAAATCATCAGGCCAAGTGATTCTGAAAGAGACAAGGAAGTTGTAAGTGAGATGTTTACAGGGTTGATTCAATTACTCTCGCGACCATTCAATCAGGAGCAGTTTGATTTTGGTGATGATTCGTTCTTTACCGAAATCTACCAGATGGGAGACTTGATATCCAAGGACTCAGAGATGAGCAGATTGCAAGCCAGAGGGTCCAGACACTTCATATACTTCAACAGAACGTTCTTTGGTTTGTACAACATTTTGAATGCGTTGAAAGCCAATGTTGACACGTCAGAGACCAACCACTACTTGAAACTTGCTTCGTAGCAGTCTACCGGACAAAAATTCGTCTCTGAATGCTTTGATCTTCATCACCTATGATTTTCAGAAGGTAAACCCCAGTATTCAAATTTCTTAGGTCAAACTCCATTTTAGAACTGGACAGCAACTTCGGAAGTATCGAAATTTGTCTACCATCGACGGAGTGCAATGAAACTCCTTGCTTATTAAAGTCGACACCGCTGAGATCTAGAAACAACGTTTCCGAAACTGGATTTGGGTAAACCCGTACCTTATTCTCTGCATCAAAGAGACCCAGCGGCACATCATTTATGTTTATCGTGACGTCAGCAGTTGTAACCCCGCCGTTTCCATCATTCGCTTCTACCATCAAAGAAAAACTCGGGTTTACTGTGAAGTCAAGTTGACTTTCATCGGCTACAGTAATGGTTCCTGTTGAAGAGCCAATCGCAAAGGCGCCCAGGCCATTTCCTGAGGCAATGGTAAAAGTCAGCACGTCACCATCGGGGTCCGTAGCTGTCACCGTTCCAACGGTTGTGCCATTTTCACTGTTTTCATCCAGATAGAAAATAAGTGATATGTCTGGTGGTGTTTGTGCCACCAGAGTGGTGACAAAAAGGATAAGGACTGCACCAAGTAGATTTTTCATTGTCTTTTCCATGTTAATCATCTTATCAGTATGTTTTTATTCAGAAAGGTACCTCCACTTTGGAGTTTCAGTATGTATATGCCAGGATCTAAATCAATCACGTCAATCTCAATTTTCCCACCAAATTCAGTATTGACTCTTGATAGCAAAGGAACTCGGGCCCCGCTCATCGTAAACATGCTTATTTCAAAATCAGTCCACATTTCTTTTGGTAACTCAACGGTCAGGGTCTCGTGAGCAGGATTTGGATAAATGATAATCTGCTTGCTCAAATCATCAATTCCCAGTGGATTTTCGTCAACAATATTATTCAAATTGATCGTGATATCAACCATCGAAACACCGCCTTCCCCATCGTCTCCCTGAACAACAAGATTAAAAACTGGAGTAGTTTCAAAGTCCATTTCACTTTCTGTGGCAACCGTGATAACTCCGGTGGTCATGTCTAAGGCAAATGCATCATTCGTATTTCCAGAAAGAATCGAGTATGTCAATGGTCCGCCACCCTCGTTGTTAGCCGTACCAAAAACAGCACCCACACGTGTTCCCTGTGCGCTATTTTCATCCACATAGAAGACAAAAGAGATATCAGGTGGATTATTTACAATCGTATTTTCGTGCCAAGCAATTTTGTCATCAAAACGGGAGGCTGATAGCACATCCATATCTCCATCCCCATCCATATCTGCCGCATATACATCAAAAACCAAATCGACATTCATTGTAACAGATTGCCTTGTGAAATTTCCCGATCCGTCGTTGAGATAAAGCGCAACTTCATCCTGTAATTCATGCGTGGCAAGCACGTCCATATCTCCATCCCCATCAAAGTCTGATGCATACACTCCTCGAGGTTGAGGTTCGGAAGCACCAATTTCATGTTCGGTGAAATTTTCACTACCATCATTCTCAAACCAACCAATAAAGTTCAAAGCTCCAACCATCAATATGTCTACATCTCCATCTCCGTCCATATCGGTAGCGTACGTATCTTCCTGTCTTAATGAAACATTAGATATAATATGCTCTGTAAAGTTCTGATTTCCATCATTTTCAAACCACAATAGTTCATTGGCAAAAAAGGTTGTAAAGGAAGCAACCGAGGATGTGGCCACAATGTCAATGTCACCATCTTCGTCGACATCGATTGGGTACGCACCTGTCCCATTTATCCCAGGAATCACATGATCAGTGAAGTTCTCAGAACCATCATTTTCATGCCATGTCAGACGACCATTTGTTGTACCTGACGGACCGAAGGATGTAGAAAGCACATCGTTATCTCCATCACCGTCCATATCAACCGTATACACCTGCGATGGAGTACCTGCCGAGGAACTAACGACTCTTTCGGTAAAATTCTGACTCCCGTCATTTTCAAACCATAGCACACTGCTTGTTGCCTGTGATGTGGCGAGGATATCCATATCTCCATCACTATCCAGATCAGATGAGTTGACACCACTTGGGCCATTTGCGGTACTAGCTATGATCCTTTCTGTAAAATTCTGACTTCCATCATTTTCAAACCATAGAACTTCATCATCACTTGCCGCACTTCCGATCGCGTCCATATCACCGTCACCATCTACATCGGCTGGGAAAACTCCAAAAGCCACGCTTGCGGTGGATGTCAGAACTCTTTCTGTAAAAGCGGGCGGTGTCGAAGGACCAGCACTTGTAGCAGTAGTGAATTGGTAACTGTAGCTGTTGGCTAAGGTATTTCCAGCTGTATTCATAAGGTCCGTCGTAAGTGTTACACGGATTACCTCTCCAGCTTTGAAATTTGTGGTAGGATCAAATGTGAGCGTTGATGTTGCACCTCCCGCAAGTGTCCCACTAATTATGCCTGTTTGTTCACCCGTTACAATTACGGTTGAATTGTTCAGGGTGAAGACATCAAGGTCTTGATCAAAGTCGATCGTAATGTTCGCATCGACTGGCACATTTATATCATTGCTTTGCAGCGTCGCAGTAGTCAGGTTCAGGGGGTCCATGGTTCTGGTATCGATGGCCAAATATTGAGCATCCATGACATTCGCAGATTGTACTACTTCCAGTGGATCATCCTGATAGTTCAATCTTACTACCCTATCGTTCGCACCATCAACCACGTAGATCATCTCATTGTATACATCCAAATCGATTGATTCTGGATCTGATAGCTGCGTGGAAACGGTGACTTGATTGGTTCCGTCGAGATCAGCTCGCAAAATGACCGAATTTGCTGTCCAATAGATGTGGCTGTTTACAAGGTCAAGGGCAAGTCCCCGGAATACGGTTGTCCCTGAGGAAATCAAATTTTCTGGACTGGTTCCATCCAGGTTGGCACGCCATAGTTCGGGGGTACTCGCATCATTCGCCAGGTAGTACATTTTTCCTCCCTGAATATCCAGTGCAATATCTCGAAGACCTCCTTTAGCCAGCAGTGACTCAGGATTGGAACCATCAAAATTTACCCGTCTAATCTGATCATTGAAGTCGTCGCACCAGTAAACCTTTCCTGCTGATCCATCCACATCAATTCCCGTAAATTCACGTGTTGGAGCCCCACCTTCATCCAGAAGTGTATTGGTGCCCGTAAAACCAGCCGGACCAATTCGACCGCACCTTATCTGCGCATCGGTGTTCGTCCAAAAAACCATGTTGTTTTTCGTATCAACAGCTATACCCTTAATATCTGTAGAGAAGCCAGAGTAGTACGCATTTTGGCCGTTAGCTCCACTTAGATCTACCCGGTCTATCTCGTCATTCGCAGTACCTGTCTCATCCGTCCAGTAGGCCTTTGGCAATAAGGTTCCTTTGGTTCCAGTTACAGGAAAAACAAAGTTTAGTTCGTTCGGATCATTGTTTTGAATGGTGATCATCCCATTAGCTATGCCATCAGACAGTGCAAGAAGTTCGATAGTGAAATTTGCTGTTGAGCCTGCCGTCACAGTAAAAGACGTGGATGAGGTTACTGCAAAATCTCCAGTAGTGGTAATATCTGTAATTACAAGATTTGCGAATCCACTGTTCTCAATGGTAAACTCCATGGATTTGTTGACGGGAACAGGAGTATGCCCAAAATTGACAGGAACTGCCTGTCCATCGAGTAGCTCAGGATCAGCCGTGGTGTTTCCCTCGAAAACTGAAATTTCTGCGGCAGGCACCTGAGCACCCGAAGCAACCCAGTTGGAAGCGGCACTGCTCAATGCAAATGCACCCAAGGACCCATCATAGCCGTTTGAGGTATAGTCAATCAAGGTACTAAACCCAGTATTAGAAGCTCCAGCAAAGCCCTGATTGAATGGATAGTACGCAATCAGATCAGGTTCATCGCCCACCAAATCTGAAAACATCTGTACCTGGATTTCCGTCTCCGTTCTTTCCACACTCCAGATACGTAAGTCATCAATTTGCCCATTTATAAAGTCACTCATGGTAGAAGAACCATCAAACTCTTGTCCGAGTGACCATAAGTCGCCAGATTGAAAAGCAAAATCAGCAACATGTGTGCCTACCTGGATACCATCAACATACAAGGTTCCAACCGTTCCAGATCTTGTGTACGCAATATGGTGCCATGTGTCGTCCGCAATGATTGGCCCCACGATCTCAAAATCCGTATCAGTACCAGCGTCCACCAAACCAAGTCGGTTTTCATTGCCAGGATCAGACCCATCATTGATGTACAAAAGCAATCTATTGACATCCGATCCGCCACCACCATTCACAGAAAAAATGGATCCTCTCCTTGCTCCCGTAAAAACAGACTCTAGATTGGCCCACATCTCTACACTGAAATTGTTTTGATCCCCAATCACATTTGGGCTGACGGACGATATGTCTACATAGTCGTTCGTTCCATCAAAATCGAGGCTATTGCTTGGGAACGCATCAGATGTTTGCCAATTGGGGTTCGTTGAAGCTGGAAAATTTGTCAGTACGCCATCAAAATTGCTTGCGGTAAGATCTGGAAGAGCAGATCCTGTCGTTTCATCGAATTGGTAGTAGGCAACGAGACTTGTTTCATCTCCTTCCAAGGCTTTAAACATCTGATTACGAATGGTGGTCTGTGTTTGTGAGACATTCCAAACTCTGACTTCATCCAATAGACCACCAAAATGGTTACTTCCAGCTGGTGATACTCCTAGCATAAAATTGGCAGCTGTACCAGATGGTCCAACAGTGTTGCCTATAAATTCAAACACTCCATTAATATAAAAATCAAGGGATCCAGTCGTTTGAACAAAGGCCACATGAGTCCATTCACTTGCACTTATAGCAATTGTTCCTGTTACGCTTCCAGAGTTTCCACCATCTGTTTGGAACAAATCCAGAAATCCATTTGTAATCGAAAGAATTGCTTGATTACTTCCTCCGTCTGACCAACTGGCAATCGTTTGAACCCCGGTGACAGTTGTTGGGCGTATCCAGACTTCGAACGTACTGTTCCCAACACCAGAAAAAGAGGGACCAGTAGCAAACGTTACATAGTCATCCACATCATCAAACGATAACGCATTGTTTTGAGCTGTGAGTACGAAAGGGAGAGCACAGAATAAGAGTGAGCCCCTTATCATGGTGAGTATAAGGTCCTTCATAGAGTGGTTTAATAAGAAAAGTTAACTAGCTGGGTATTGTAGCGGAAAAGTACAAAAAAATACATTGATAATCACATATTTTGCCAAGTCTTTTCTGCCAGAAATGTCGTTTACAGACTGCCGGTTTTCTAATTTCTCACAAGTATATTTTTCGTTACCAACGTTTCATTGCTTTCAATTTTTAAAAGATACATACCCGCATCCAGGCTTTCAAGACCAATTTCCAAGACATTGATTGACTTGGATCGTATCCGTGTTGAAAGTTCTACCTCACTCCCACTTACGGTAAACAAGTGCACTTGAAAATCGCCAAGAGAGAATGCTCCAAGTTCCAAAAAGATTGATTCGTACGCAGGATTTGGATAGACACTTATCTGATCTAACTTATCGTCAAGACCGAGCGGATTCTCATCAATAATATCATTCAGGTTGATGGTAATAGAAACCATCGATATGCCGCCATTCCCGTCATTCGCCTGAACCATTAGACTAAAGGTTGGAGTAGTCTCGAAATCCAATGCTTCTTGAGAAGCTACGGTGATATCTCCATCGGTACTTCCTACCTCAAACGCATCGTTGCTGTTGCCAGATAGTATAGCGTATGTCAAAGGGTCGTTCTCAGGATCAGTCGCTATGACCGTTCCGATTAGTGTACCTTCATCGCTGTTTTCGTCAAGATAAAAAATGTAAGAAAGCGTTGGTGCACTGTTGTTATCCAGCACCGTAACGGTTGCTGTAGCGAAAGCTGAGTTACCAGCTTCATCGGTCACTGTCAGGGTTACTGTATTATCACCCAGATTTGTGCGATCAAAGGCATCTATATCTATCGACAGTATCAAATTTGCCTCGATCGTAGTATTATCTGAACTTCCATTGTTAATCTGATCTGGTGTAATGGAAACATTACCAGAAGCATCCAACGTAACCGTAATATTCTGTGTGACAACTGTAGGAGCCGTAACATCAGGTGCTGCTGACGTAGTAAAGGTGACGGGATTACTTAATGCAGATGTACTATTGTACGCTTCGAAGCCTGCGGCCCCATTAAGCTCTATTGCTGCTACGATGTACTCTGTGGATGGGCTCAAACCTGTTACTGTTTCAACCGATCCAAACCCATTGAAAATTGTAAGCCATCCTCCGCCAATGTCTGCACCGCTACCAAAAACCGGATCCGCCGAATAAAAAGTATTGTCGAGTGGAGAAGGTAAACCAGAATTGCCCTGTTTTACTGCTATAATTCTCCTGCCGCCATCTCCATTTGTGTTAATAACTATCAGTGCTTCAGTAGCTTCAATGGCGGAAATTTGGATTTCACTAGCTTGAGTAGACGGAGTTGTTGGCACTAATGTAGAAGAGGTAAAAACAGACGAAGCAACCCAATTTGAAGTTGATCCAATCAAATCAAATCCGCCACTTAATGTACCATCAAATGAATTGCCAGATTCATCTTGCAATGTTGTTTCACCAGAGTTATCTACGCCAGCGGTTCCCTGATCAAAAGTGTACTGTACAATCAGGGAGCTTAATGATCCATGCCCTGTCAGGTCTTGATATTCAAGGTAATCTCGAATTTGTGAGGCAGGCAACTCTGAATTCCATATTCTAAAATCCTCTATCTGTCCTCGGAAATATCCTGCCGACACTACTCCCCCTGGAGAATTCACCTCTGCTCCCAAGAACATTAGGTCGGTGGCAGATGGAACTGGGTAGCCCGAGGTCTGTCCAATTTGCAAACCGTCCTGATACAAATTCACATCTCCTGAGCTAGAGATAGAAATGGCAAAGTGATGCCACTCATTGTCATCAATTGCTCCAGAAGAGGTTAAGGTGGTTTGTCCATTAGAAACAAGTGAGTAGTTGTTCAAATCTGCACGGTACGACATTTTCAGAATATCGTCTCCATTTGTTGGTTCATTGATCGAAAAGACATCTAAATCAAAACCTCCGGCTGTCTCAGTTGCATTAGCCCAAAATTCCACAGTCATTCCTGCTGTGTAGTCGGCCATCATAATGCTTGAGCTAAGCGTTACATGATCATTATTGTCTCGGTCAAAATCAAGTATATTATTAATCTCAGATGTAATACTTTTTGTTTCCAGCATTCCCCAGACACCATCTGCATTCTGTGCTCGTATTCCAAGTGTATGCACACCCAGAGGGACATCTAGGGCATCTATATCAAATATCTCCGAAACAGTAAAGCCTGGTGTGTTGACTGTGACGGCAGTTGCCATTCCCACGCCAGGATCCATATCAAAGAAGTATTCAATGGCTACAATATCAGCATTGACACTTCCAGAAGGATCAACATATACCAGTCGAACTTCAGGAAGACCCCACGTATCGCCAACGCTTTTAGCTCTGACGAACAACGTATGAAAACCTGTCGACAACGAGCCAGTTGCCACGTTTTCCAATTCATTCACTACCTGTCCAGCGGTAAATGCGCTGAACTTGGTACCCATTCCATACCCTGGATCTGAATCAAAGAAGTATTCGATCTCTTCCACTTGCACCATCCCTGCGCCAGTGGGATCTACGTAAACCAGACGCGACTCTGGAACACCCCAGGTATTGCCTACACTTTTTGCTCGTATGAATAAGGTGTGAAAACCGGTAGACAATGATCCAGTTGGAACGTTCTCCAGATGATTCACAACATTGGAGGCTGTGAATGTTGTGAATTTCGTTCCCATTCCATACCCTGGATCCATGTCGAAAAAGTATTCCAGCTCCTCGACTAAAATCACCCCTGTTCCAGTATCATCAACGAAAACAAGCCGTGGCTCTGGTATTCCCCAAACACCACCAACAGCTTTTGCTCTAACGAAGAGGGTGTGAAATCCAATGGACAAACTTCCAGTGGATACATTTTGCATTTCATTGACAACAGCCGCTGCAGTGAAAGCTGTAAACTTTGTCCCCATATCGTAACCTGGATCCATGTCGAAGAAATATTCAAGCTCCTCGACGAGCACCGTTCCAGCACCCGTCGGGTCGACATATACCAACCGAGACTCGGGTACTGACCAGTTTGCAGTAAATGTACTGAGCGTTGCAGTTGCTCCAGATGTAGCACCTGTTAAGGTTTCCGCAACAGTGAAGGTGCCAGTCGTCGATATTTCAAGTCTATCTGGGAAGGCAGCAAGTATAGTACCCGTGGCTCCAGAACTTCCTCCAGTCACACTTTCTCCAACTTCGAACGTACCACCAATGGGACTAATAGTTAAAACGCCACCTGTTTCTTTGACTCTAATAAAAAGGTCATGAAAGCCAGTAGCAATCGCTCCTGTAGGAGCATTGAATAATTGATTAATTGTAGATCCAGGCGTAATAGTAACAGAAGTAGCCATTCCATAACCAGGATCATTATCAAAGAAATATTCCATTTCATTGATTGTCTGTCCCATCGAAGGAAAAGACAGACCTACCAAAAGAAATCTTAGTATCGAATTTCTCATCATTTCTGGCTTCCTAGTTGCCCTGAGCCTCAATGGTGACATTCAAGTCCGTTCCCTGCTTGATGATTTCTGTTGTATTGAAAATTCTAATGACGGGCACTGGTGTCCCTGTAGTTGAAAAACCAAGCGTGCTACCTGTTGGACCTCTGTTGGTTCCGTCAGTACCAGTATTTATCCATGTTGCTGCATTGGTAGGGTCCAAAGTCTGATCCCAGGACAGTATCCAGACATCCGCAGTGACAATGTTTGCATCAGTAAATGGAGACGGAGCGGCAGCATGGCCCTCTATATTATTAGCGTCTTCAGTGTCTCCGGTACCTCCTATTGGTGGAAAAACTTCGTCACCTGTCGCAACTCCGACCGAAACATTTGAATTGAAAACGTTGGTGGTACTGCTTGTACTAAACTGTGGACTCCGACCATAGAAAATATTGTTGTTGACCGTCGAGTTCGCAAGCAATGAAAAGGCTTTCCGTAAGGCGTCTCCGTTTCCAACGAACAGATTGTTTTTAATCAGCGCCCCCTGTGCTGACACAGCACCCAGACCCGTAGCACCAATTGAACCTGCAATGATATTGTTTGTAATAATGGCATTGCTGGTATTAGCTCCGAAATCAATGGTACGATTTGAGTTGTTGTTTCCTATATCATTTCCTAAAAGGCAATTTCTGACAATGATATTGTCGGCGAAATCGTCAGAGCTTGCTGCCAGAACTTGCCTGATTTGACAACCTTCAATGGAGATTCCTGTGGCTGTGTTTCCAGCACCAGTGGTATTAATTATTTCCACTACGTCAATCACAAGTCCCGCTATTCGAACATTTGATGCGTCCACGTCCAGTCGATCAATCGCAGATGTTATAGGTAAATCTTTGTCTGGATTGAATCCAATTCCAATCAAAGAAATGTCATCCGTAGTGATGGTTGCGTCTCCATAATCATTGGGACTGGGTTTGATATGCAAAATATCTCCAGCAATAGCTGCCGCAAGTGCAGAAGGTAAATCATTGTAGACGAAGGAGTTTGTTTTCCCGTCATCCGTTGGAGCGCCAGGATTGTTGTCTACCAGCAAAATTCTTTGACCTTCCGTAGTAGTGACAATGGTGAAAAATAGTAGAGCAAAAGCAAATCGGCAGAGATATTTCATAAGGCTTGTTTTGTGTGAGATAAAATCATTTTAAACAGCATGACCTTTGCGTCTCCGCTGGCTAAGAAGTCTTCGGAAATGCTGCTTCATTTATATGTTATAATAAAGACTCATAACTTTGATATTCTTCCCGCAGATTTCTGAATTCCTTGAAAAGATTTTTTTCAAGTCGGGAATTTGATCCTACTTAGCAGTCTTCAAGTCAAGAGATATGTTCATTTCCTCAAAGAAAAATGCAGAAAACAAGTCGCTTTGGCAGAGGCATGTAGCTGGCGACAAGTCAGTTTTTGGTGAACTGTATTCCTACTACCATAAAAGTCTTACAGCATTTTGTGTAGGACGTGTAGGCACCATTGAGCAAGCAGAAAATGTAGCTTCCGATACACTGATAAAGCTTTTGCAATACACAAAACCAGAGGAGATCGAAAATTTCGAGAGTTGGCTTTTTGGTGTTGCTAAGAATGAATGCCTTACCTACTTGAGTACATCTGAGCGTAGGAGAAAACTACTTGATAACAACTACAGGATAGAACGGGAGCATTCCCCGGAAATTGAAATGAGATTATCCATGGAGAATATGGATCATTTGATACAAGCAACACTCGAAGAAAGGGACTACAAGATTTGGCTACTACACCAGCAGGGATATGACAATCAGGAAATTGCCGAGATAGTGGGCTCCACAGAAAAAACGGTAGCAAATAGAAAATCATCAGCCAGGCTTAAACTGAAAAGTGCTTTCAAAAAACTTAACAACCAGTAAAGTGAAGACCGATTACAATTATGAATTAATTAAGGATTGCCTGGATGGTATCCTTGACACCAAAACAACGGCAAGAATCAAAGATCTGATAGATAAGGATGAGACGGCGCGAGATATTGCCAAGGGAATTTTATTGCTTGACAAACGCTACGGAAATGACGAGGATCTCGATGCGTACTTGTTTAACCTGCATACAAAGCAGAGGCGAGTAATTGACAGAATGTTTCAACCCAAGAGGTCGATTTCGTTCTTGAAAATTGCAGCTTCTATTTCCATTCTTATTGTTGCTGCACTTGTTGCTTATCAACTAAACAAACCTACACTTTCCGACCTTGTAACTGCAGAATTATCTATCCCATATCAGTCTCCAACCACCGTTAGAAATTCGGAAGAAATTAGTGATTTTGACTTAGCGATGATTGCCTATAGCAAAGGTGAGTATGCCAGAACCTTCGAATTGCTGGATGAAGAGAGTAACTCTCAAGCCATCTTCTTTAAGGGGTTGAGTAAATTATTTATGGCAGAGTATTCATCGGCCTCTGAGTACTTTAATAAACCTCAGTTGTTAGAGAGTCGGTATGAGGAGCAAAGCCGATGGTATCTGACACTTGCCTACATAAAATCGCATCAAATCTTTAAAGCGCAAGAAACACTGGACTTCATTACATCAGATAACACTCATTTTAAATACAGTGAGGCACTGAAAATGAAAGAACTCCTCAACGGTAACTAGCAGCAATCTTCTTTCTCACCCTGAAGAACCCAATCAAAACTACTGCACTGATAATCAGGGCGAGGACTCGTCTTGTTTGGGAGATACCGCCTATTGCCTCTGTATTTCCCATGGCGACAAAACTTCCCCAGAAAAACGGGTGCTGATACAATGGATCCGAAGTATTACTTAAATAAAACAGTTGAGCTTTTCGTAACGCTTGGTCTTTCGTATCTCCATTTTTGATATTCTTATAGAATTCGACCATGATCTGGGTGGTCGCAGCGTCAGGTATTTTCCACATGCTCATTACCACGCTCGGACAGCCTGCATAACTGAACGCTCGAGTAAAGCTAATGGGGCCCTCGCCTATCTGGACCTGACCACTGCCGCTACTACAGGCACTAAGAACAACCATATCCGCATTCAGATCCAAATTGTAAATTTCATCGATGGTTAAGTATCCATCATTTAAGGAATCCCTTTCACTATTAAAAAGAAGCTCCGAATATTCAGGTTCTTCACTGTTCAGTAAGCTGTGCATCGCAAGATGAAGAACACTGAATTTGTTCGAGCTGCTCTTGAAATTACTTTCCGAGGCCTTTTCATTTATCCAAGAGGTCCCATTCAAATAGTTACTTATGGTTGAAACCTCTGCAATTGCGCCGGGAAGTGCGAGTTTACCACTGCGCACCAACTGATAGGCAAGTGGATGAGTAGCTGAATCCAGGCTTGCATATTCGTCCTCCTTGTAGGAAGGAGCAAATCCAGCAAATGAAAATGATGAAGGCTTGAGAATATCTCTAAAATTCAACGTAGAAGAATAGGCATAACTGATGGAAAAATCATTTAGTAAGTAATGGAGATTGCCATACTTAATTTTTCCTGCCCCTGGTCGTTCAGTCAAGAACGTATTGAAATTGAGCTGGCTCAAGCGACCGTCCGGGATGACGATAAGCTGATTGGCCTCAACTGAAAGTTGCTGAAG
>JBDWQX010000131.1:0-27878 GCA_039986395.1 Cyclobacteriaceae bacterium | reverse complement strand
TTCAATTGTAAATCCACTTGTTTTTCGATATCATCTACTGTTACACCACCCGATTCGTTTCTAGGATCTACCTGGATTTCGAAGGTTTGTGAGAGGGTAGACCTCAGCTGGGAGTAGATTCTAACTACACTCCTGTTTATCATACCAATTTCTAATTGGAAATGTTCTGTAAATGAGTCCGGTATTCACTGCTGAAGATTCTGGCTCAAGACCGGAATGACAGTGCGTTTGGATACTCAACAAAGATCCTAAACAAAACTATTTAGGTGGAAGAAATGCACTCATTTTTAATACTTACCCATTTGTAAAAGAAATATCAATAAATGCCCTATTTTAGCCAAATCATTAGTGTTGTCAAATAACAATACAATGTGTTAGTAGACGCAACTCACCTGTTAAAAACAAAGTATGAAATTTCAAACGTTTAGTGGAGGTGTATTAATACTTGGCAGCATTTGCTACTTTATTACCAACGGGATCTTTACGCCACTTTTGCCCACCGATATTCCCTGGACTGAAGTATTCGCTTCCAATATATTTTTGGCAAGACTAAGTCTTGCTTCACTTTCTGTATTCCTGTTGCTGGTTGGATCACTTGGTCTTTATCAACACCAGTCTGAAAGTACTGGAATCTTTGGCAAATTTGCATATGGTCTCTTGTTTACCGGGAGTGTTCTGGTATTTGCACACGAATGGGGACAGGTATTTTTTCTTCACGAGTTAGCGAACGTTGCACCTGAGGGACTAGAAGCGTTGGAAAATCGTGACGGGTTTAACTTATACGATCTAGAGGTGTTTCCCGGCTTGGTCGGCTTTATGCTTGGTTGGATTCTATTTGTAGTTTCGATATTGAAAACGAAAAAATTTAGTTACGCTGGACCAACCTTAATTCTTGTTGGGCTATTTGCTGCCCCAATCCTGGGTGCTGTGGTTCCTTTCCCCTGGGGATTTGTGGTTGGAAATCTGATCTTGGCTTCTGGTTGGTTTATTTTGGGGCTCGAACTGGTCAAATCTCGTTAGCGAGCATTTGCAACGCATCCTCTTTTACTTGATACCGACCAACTTCCGAAATCACATTTAGTCAGAACTTTCATTACCTTGAAAGGCAAATAACGTTGCACCACACACAGCGATAAGTCCTTTCACAATCTGAACCATGAGATACATTCTATTTTCACTAACACTTGCAATATTCTTTGCTTCTGTTGCTCAGCCAACGCTAAGTTTCACCTTTGACGATGGTAGCACATCGAGCCGCGGAAAGTACTCTCTTGAAGAATGGAACACTATGATTCTAAACAGCTTGGATAATGCAAACGTGAAAGCCGTATTCTTTGTGACAACAAATAACAAGTCAAGCAAGTCAGGTCAATACCTGATAAACAGCTGGAACGATATGGGACATAAGATTGCTAACCACACCTATTCCCATCCCAATTTCAACAGTAAAAAGAATAGTGCTGAGAAGTTCAAGGAGGAATTATTGAAGGCCGATGAATTTATACGTGATTTCAGTAACTACACGAAACTATTCCGGTTTCCGTATTTGAAAGAAGGATACAACGATTCAAAGGCTGACAGTATTCGTCAAATATTAAAGGATGAAGGATACAAAAATGGGTATGTGACCATTGACGCATCGGATTGGTACATCGACAGTAGGCTTAGGGGGAGACTAAAAGAAAATCCAAATGCAAATTTGGAAGCTTACAAAAAATTCTATTTGGAGCACTTGTTTGAACGCGCCAACTATTATGAAACGCTTTCCTACAAAATAACCAACCGACATATAAACCATACGCTTTTACTTCATCATAATTTAGCCGCTGCGTTGTTTCTCGATGACTTAATTGACATGTTTAAGTCAAAAGGCTGGAATGTAATTTCGGCAGATGACGCTTTCAAAGATTCGATTTATGATGAGATTCCTAAGCATGCGGGTGAGGGTTTGATTTGGGCACTAGCAAAAGAGTTAGATCAATTTGAAGGACAATTAAGATACCCCGCTGAAGATGGTAAGTACGAAAGAAAACGAATGGATGAATTGGGGCTCTAAAACAAACCCAAAGTCCAACATTAGCAGTTAACGCCTTCATGTCACTCTTCGCTTGCAATAGTTTTTTACAGCACCACGAGAACTGTTTAGCTAAACATAAAGCACAATTCTACACCTTTGTAACCCAAATAAACTAGATCTGATTAATGTATGTTATCAGCTTATCTAAAGCTGCAAAAGATGGAAGACAATAAAATGCTGAACTACATTAAGGGTGTAGTAGAAAACCTACCAACTGATTGGTTGAACCTCACCACCCATCGATTAGATATTTATGATGAAGAATTGGCCAAGACTGATTTTTTAGAGCAGTTTGAGGCCTTATATAATGCGAGTGATTTCCAATCAGCATCCCTACGTGAACTGCCTACAGCGTATGATTATATTCGGTTAGGTCATCCCTTATCCAGTGTACTGGAATGGGTAATCGCCAACTTAAACAAGACAAAGGCTGAAAACGTTATCTGTTTCTCATCACAAACAGCTCCCCTTTTAGCAGTTCTACGAAAAAATCTATTAACCGGGAAAGCCACCCAAATCCTCTACAGAGGTGAATTGCCATCGTTCTTCAATGCTGATTTAGTCAGGAGCATATATGGCTACAAATTTGATTTGAAGAAAGCTGAAAACGCCGAAGAGATTCCTGTCTTTAATGGCAGTACTCTTTTCATTTCACGACAAGACGATATTTGTCATTTCGACCTCAATCCAAATGTTGACTTCTTCCTCAATGTTCACTCTTCCTTGGGTTGTGTCTTATTGGTAAATGGTGAACAAAATGAAAGTTATATCTCAGAAATTCAGCACGTAAGGAGAAGAGAGACTATTGCCATGACACCTGCCAACACCCTGAAAGCACTAAACAATCTCCTGGGGAAATCTACTGTTGACAATCGCGGTAGCAAAGTTGAGGCAAACAAAACACTAGTCTTAAAATCGGTCGAAGAGATAACCGGAACGAGTACAAAGGCACTGGTTGGATCCAGCGGACTATCTATCCAATATGCAATTGTGATGGGGCTGGTCCATGATGCACTTGAAAATCACAAAGGAAAAGCAATCAAAATTGTGGTTCCTCCCAATTGCTATGGAGGCACAAATGACCAAGCAAGGCGTGTGGCTGCATGCAATGATACCATCGAAGTAGTGGATTTACCAGTGGATGGCGGTAGAGATATGGTTCAAAGCATTGATGCCGTTTTAGATCAAATTGCTACCGAGGATGCCATAGCCTATATCATTGCAGAAATTCCAACAAACCCCAGAGTCGAAGTTCCAGACCTCGTGAAATTAAAAGATGTTTTGAGCAAGAAGCGTGAAACTAAAAATGGGGAAATTGCTATCGATCCAGTTTTCATTTTAGATCAAACATTTTGCCCGAATGTCCACTTTTTGGGTGAGGAGGAAATACTCTCTTCTGTTAGAACGATCTCATATGTTAGCGGATCCAAATTTCCGAGTGGTGGAAAATGCACGGCTGGCTACTGCGTAGGAAACAAAAAAATGGATGCATTGATGGATAAAATAGAAATGCATCTAAGACTTTGCGATAACGAAGCTACCGATCTTCAATTGGAAATATTGGCGAAGCAATTATCGTCAATGAAACAAAGAATTCATGATGCATATAAGAACACACGTGAATTTGTAGACTTCATCAAGGAGACTTTGCCAGAAGCGAAAATCAATTTTGTTTCACAAGAATTGGCTGAAAAAGGATTTACTCCGTCCGTGTTTTCATTGGATCTTCCAACTAAAGGAGGTACTGACGAAGAAAAAGAATCCTATAAACGAGAGCTAAATCATAGATTGATCAACTTAATGATTAAAGAAATTCCCAGTGAAAGTAAGCACTGTGTGAGCTATGGACAGCTAAAGGGATGCTATTGGACGGTACCTGCTACATCAACGCAAGGAACGACCAAAGAAGGCGACAAAGATTACATTGCCCGAGTGGCACTTTCTCCCAACATGGATCTGGACCTTCATAAAAAAGTCTTTTTGGATTTCGTAGAGACTATTTGACAGTGGTGGAGATGTTGGCAGCCTACCAAGGTGCAGGTACAGAAAATGGAGAGGGATTTAAACAGGGCGAGATAAAGAGATAACAGACTTAATCTACCATTATGCTCTTTTTCCATTAGATTAAGAACCTAAACAACCTAATCATGAGAATCATTACGCTCTTTCTGATCCTATGTATAAGCTCAAGTTCCTTCGGACAAGAGGCGATGCGTCGTTGGCGTAAAATGAATCAGATTCGTAACGACAAGTTTGATTTGGTTTTGCCAGAGGTGATGCGGGAAAACAACATCGACATGTGGATCATCATGAATCGAGAAGGGAATCTAGATCCTCTTTATGCAGATATGGGCGAAGGGTATGTTGGTTCATTTGGCAGCTATTATATTTTTACGGATCGAGGCGGAGATCGAATTGAGCGGGTCTCATTGGGAGCAGATGGATATCTTTTGAAGAAAGGGGGTGCTTACGATTACTTTGGCTCGGTTGACGAACTAAAAGATTTTGTGGCAGAGAGGGATCCGCAACGAATAGGTTTGAATTTTTCCAGAGCAATCGGTGGAGCCGACGGGCTTTCCTACTCTGGATATCTTGAGCTTGCCGAAATTCTAGAAAAAAAATACGAGGACAGGTTTGTTTCAGCTGAAAAACTGGTGTCAGATTTTAGGTCCAGACGTGTTGCAAGCGAGATTGCCGTTTATGGAGAAGCTGGTGAATTATCTTATCAGATTGCTGAACGGGCCTTTTCCAACGAAGTGATTACTCCTGGAATTACCACGCTTGAAGATGTTGCCTGGTGGATGAAAGAGCAGCAGTTCAAAAATAATCTGGGCTCGTCATTTGGAATGCCTTCGGTTTATGTTACTGGCCCTGAGGGTATTTTGGCAACCTCAACAGATCGAATCATCCAACGTGGCGATGTGCTAATGATCGATTGGGGTGTTGGTCTTATGAACATGTACACCGACATGAAACGCATCGCATATGTCCTGAAGGAAGGGGAGACCGCAGTTCCGGCAGGAATTCAAAATGCGTTTGATCAAGCAGTTGTCGTGCGAGACATTATTCAAAAAACGATCAAACCTGGCGTGACAGCACAAAAAGCGGAAGATGCCATTTACGCCGCTTTGACAAAGGCGGGGTTTAACAGGATGAATGGATTCAACCAATACACGGATCTGGACAAAACCGATGTTATTGTCGGTTGCCACTCCGTGGGTAATTGGGGGCACGGCATTGGACCATCGATCGCTTACTGGAATCCTGTACGCATGGGTTATGAGCTAAAACCCTCAAACCTTATCTCTATCGAGTTTTTTGCGTACAGCAAAATACCAGAATGGGGCGGAAAGAAATTGAGAGTTCCACTTGAAGATGATGCTGTTATCACCACAAGAGGAATCGAATGGCTCTATCCCATTAACCCCAGAGTGCTACTAATAAAGTAGCACTCCATATCCACATCTTTTAAAAATTGTGATCAAGTAATTCTCTTGCATTCTTTCCAATCTTCCATCGATTGTAAATAGAAATCAAGAGCGTTTGAACAACTAGCGCAACTACAGTTGTGAGTAGCAGGGTGGAATAGTCATTCTCGAAAGCCACTGGGTGCATTATGATGGTTTCCGCTATTACCCCAATGAGGGCTGTGGTAACAGGTACAGCTAGCACTGCTCCAACTGCAACTGAGAAAATACTGATTAGCAAAAATTCCTGCCTGAACATTCCTGAAATTTTTCGGAATGGAGACCCAATTGACTTCATAATTCCAATCTCTCTAGTTCTCTCTTGTATGGTCAAATTTAGCACGATGAGCAACCCAAACAGGCCAAGTACGATCGTGAAGATCCCCGTCATCTTGATAATAAGGAACGTCGGATCAAGATGTCCCAAAATACCTCCAAGTCGTCTCGACACACTATTTAGTGCTCTGACATTTACTCCATTATCAATAAAAAGATCATCTATAGCGTTTGCTGCATTTAGCACATCTTCTCTTGGGAGGTCTGGTTTAAGCTTAAAAGCCAATCCATTGAAAGAGTCGCCAACTTGCTCGTCAAAGGTTAGAAAGGGGGCTCCTATTACAACAAGATCTTTCACGACACCCGAAAATTTGTAGACGCGCTTTTCTCCCTCGACAGTGGTAAGTTCAATGGGGGATCCCAAGGAGACATCCTTAAAATTCTCCTTCATTTCTTCTCCGCCTACATAAATACAATCACTGCATGTTTTGTCAATCTTTCCTCGTGCAATGAATGCATCAGGTATGTCAAATTCGAGGGAAAGCGTTCGAATAAATGAAAGTTCGGAGTTTCCCAAATTTGGCGGAAAGTATGTCACCCGACGTGTGTTCATTCCTAATGCTTGGTCAACAAACTTGAGTTCATTGAGGTATGATACCTCACTCTTTGTCTTTTTTTCTGGCCGAGCTCCCACAATTTCATAGGGCGAGGTTTTAGCATGATCCCGCAAGTCAGCCCGTATGGAGTACTCCACATTTGCGGCAGTGAAGTACAGTGCCATTCCCACTGCCAGCAATAGCATCGTTAGTGCGGTTCGCTGGCTTTGCCTAAACAAGTTGTTCAACCCGTACTTAAGTCGAGTACTGGAAATCAATGACTGGGAAATTCTGAAAAATCCACGATGCGGAATGTAGAAGGTCTTGTTGAGTGCCTCATTCACACTGGTTTTCGAACTTCTCAATAATGGTAATATGCCAACGGAGAGAGGAACAATCATGCATAGCAGCACTACCACCAAATGAAACTGCAGTGGCAGAAGCTCGGTTACCACTTCGAAATTTTGGAAAAATGCGACTGCTTTACTGTACATAGCCGCCGTCTTATAACCAAACGGTAGACCTACCAGAAGTCCAATGCAAACAATTCCAGTCAGCACCAATGTGTAACTTTTGAATATATGTTGAGTGGAAGCTCCGATTGCTTTCATCACGCCAATGTCCGCCACCTGAGGAAATATCCAGGTGAGTAGAATCAACGCAAGCAGAATAATACCCATTACGGAAAGAATGACTCCCCCTGATTCTTGTAGAAAGGAGATTCCATCTACGATACCCTGATGAACATGCTTGCCTGGAGTTGGGATATTTACGCTTATCACCTCTCCACCTGTTTCTCGGCATAGGCCTTCCAGTCGTTTGCTTACGGCTTCAAGTGCTGCTTTGTCAGAACTACAGTTGGTCTTAATCAACAGACGCCTACGCCCTTCTTCAAGAAATGGCTGGATCACTTCAGTGGAGGTGGCATAGGCGTACACGATTCCTTCCATTCTGGCAGGAGCCTGCCTTGCATCATGGGCCTTACCTGCCAAGTCCAACGTCACCTGTTCTTCCTCGTCTTTGAATTGTAATTCGATCTGTTGCTGACCAGCGTTAAGGAAGTAGAATGCGTTCTTATCTATAAGGAGTTTATTCGGTGTCTTGTTTGCCTTTTCAAGGATCTTGAATCTGTCATACCGCATGCTTTCGAGATCTTCAACCGCATAGATAATCACCGGCATCCAACTGTCTTCATTGTTCTTTATTCGAGCTGTCACCACCTCTCTTCGCTCGATGTCTATCACATTTTTGTCGGATAAGAGCACCTCCTCCAAACCAGCTTTGTAGTTTTCAATGACCAGCGTGATATCTGCAGGGTACGTCTGCTCAAAGTTCTGTTCAAAGTCCCGTTCGGTCATGAAGTAGCCATAGGCCACACTACTGATCCCCCACCCAGACAAGCCTGCGGCCAACAGAAGCAAAAGAAGCTTCCCCTTTGCATGCTTGAAGTCTCGGATTAGTTTCCATAAGATCACCTTCATACCGATACCTGATTGAGTTTACTCGTTTGATCGCTAAGGATCCCGTCCTCGATGTGAATCACTCGATCAAATACTTTGTTCTCGATATTAGCATGCGTCACTGTCAGGAGGGTTGTTCCATTGTCATTTAGTTTTTTGAACAAGCCATCAATTTGCTCACCAGTTTTGCTATCGAGATTTCCTGTTGGTTCATCAGCGATGATGAGTGTGGGACTATTGGCCAGCGACCTTGCAATTGCGACGCGTTGACGCTCCCCACCGGACAGTTCATTTGGAAACTTTTTCATCTTATCATCCAATCCGACTTCTTCGAGATAAGTCTTTGCCTTAGCTAGTCGCTCGTTTCGAGGAATCTTATTTACCAAACTCATCGCGAACAGGACATTGTCTAAGGCCGAAATAGTGGGCAGTAATTGATAGAATTGAAAGACGATTCCAACGTTCATTCCACGCCAAAGTGCCAGATCATTCTCCTTGAGTGCATTTAGGTCTTGCCCATTGACTTCTACCCTACCAGAGGTCGGGCGGTCGATTCCAGAAATTATATTTAATAATGTTGATTTTCCACTTCCAGATTTTCCTACGATCACAACATTCTCGCCAGAGGAAATCTTTAGGCTGGAATTCTTAAGTGCATGCACGTCACCGCCAGCACTAGCATAGCACTTATCTATGTTTTCTAATATAATCATGTGATTTTCAGGAGAGGTGACTCATTTGTTTTCGTACGCAGCAAGTGCCTTGAAAAATTCGACACGATCAAAGCCATAGTCGTTTATGTTCATGACTTTGTTACTCTTTTTGGAAATGGTAACAATGGAGTACCCCTTAAGAGAAAGCAGTTGTCCCAGTTCGCTTTCCAAGTCAAGAAGAATGGTACTTCCTTTTTTGTACTGAATCGAGAGTGCCTCCTGCAGATGCTTCTTCTTAGCTTCAGCACTCATGGCATTCATCATTTCTTTGAAGCCTCCAACAAGCAACACGTTCTCTTTCGTTTTCGACGCCTTTTGTTTCATATAGAATTTCTGAAAAGGAGTATTAACTCCAGGTATGTAGACCAAAGTCAGTTGGTCTGATACATTACCGGTGTCGTACATTTCATCAAACTGATCAGGCATTTGACTGAGTTTTGTAAAAACATCAGATGCTTCTATTTGAGCTTGAGAGAGAGTGGTCACGAGACCACATATGGCAATAAGGATAAGTTTTTTCATTTCACGTTCGTTTTAGATTTGAAATCCTAAACGAAGACGTTTATCTCTCGATCGTCCAAGAATATCCAGTCGGACTAGTTAGTTTCTAAGTGATTGAAAAACAACTATTTAGCTATGTCCGTCTCGGTACTCGGACGGAGTTAGACCTGTTGTTTTCTTGAAGATGTTATTGAACGACGACTTAGAATTGAAGCCAGCGTCATTGGCCAGCGAAATGAGTTTGTATTGCTTTGATGGATCTTCTTTCATCAGTCTCTTCACTTCATCCACACGAAATTTGTTGATGAAATTGTAAAAATTATCCCCCACTCCAACATTGATCACCTGAGACAGCTGATTCCTGCTTATCTCCATTTGCTTTGCCAAATCGGTAAGTGTCAGCTCTGGGTTCAGAAACGGCTTGTTCTTTTCAATGTGAATAAGCAACTTCTCCTTCTGCAGCTGAATCGTCTTCTCGTCTGCAACAATCGAGTTGCTTTCAACTGGTGCTTCCACCTCTTGTGGTACTCGCTGACGTAACCCTTTGAAGGCAATGAAAAACAGAATCAATGAGTAGAAAATTGCGCTTGTGGTTTTATAAGTCGCAAAACCAATGCCGTGAATCAGCGAAGGAACGGCAATGGTGATGAAAATTAGAATGACCGCAAATATCCAAACAATGATCTTGAGCCACGAAGCATCCATTCCCTCCACATTGGAAAATTTTTCTACGATATTTTCCTTATGTAGTCTTACAAGTCGGTTTGTCTGAACCAGATAATATCCAAATTGGAGAACAAGGAAAACCCAAGGTGATCCAACAATGGACTGCAAAAAATGTGAGTAGCCCCCATCTTTACCTGCAAAATAGATCGACACAATGAGGCAGAAGTAAACTACAAAAAGCACAAAGTGTCCAAAGTCCTTTTTGCTGATCGTAGTTTCGGGAAGAACAATGCTTCTTAGATAAAAGAATAGAAAAGGGCCTAGTAAAAGAAGAAAAGGGCCCGTCAAGAAGAATTGCTTCCCCAGTGCTTCGAAGAAGTCATACATCAGATAGTGAACTCGAAAGACAACTAGCGAAAGATCAATTAAGAGGAGCGACAGTAAAAAGTTTGAATTTCTATTCTTTTTACCTCGCAATAGGATTGCAATGAGGA
Organism: Cyclobacteriaceae bacterium; assembly: GCA_039986395.1. Classification (GTDB taxonomy): domain Bacteria; phylum Bacteroidota; class Bacteroidia; order Cytophagales; family Cyclobacteriaceae; genus Ekhidna. The sequence goes on along the minus strand of JBDWQX010000131.1, from coordinate 17,628 downwards.
AGCCATGGGCAATTGCTGCATTTATAATGATCTCTGAAAAAATATCAAAACCTCGCATCTAGAAGTATCTGTTTTTTGTTCACCGTAAATCCATCCGAATCATCAAAGGTAGAGCAAGAAACAAAACCATTGGAAGTAGTTACCTGTAGTCGTCATTGATTGGACGCATCACATCTCACACCTCTGTTGACAGTGATCGGTAAATCTGCTAGCTTAGAAGAAAAATAACCGACAAGGCCCCTACTTACCTACTCAAACCAAATCCAATATGAAGATCTTCAACCTTACCATCCTGTTTCTTTTGATTTCCACCATCGTAGATGGTCAGGATTTTTCCGCATTAGAATACCGTAATCTCGGTCCATATCGCGGAGGTCGTGTCACGGCTGTCGCGGGGATTGCCTCGCAACCAGCCACCTTCTACCTGGGAGCAACTGGAGCGGGGGTCTGGAAAACGAATGATTATGGCACTAGCTGGAGAAATGTTTCTGACGGATTTTTCTCCACGCCTTCCATTGGTGCGATCGCGGTTGCTCAAAATGATCCAAACGTAGTGTACGTCGGAACCGGTACGGATGGACTAAGAAGCAATATCATTCAAGGAAGGGGCATGTATAAATCCATCGATGGTGGAGAGAACTGGGCGTTGATTGGATTGGAAAACGTGGGGCAAATCGGAGCAGTGCGAATCCATCCGTTAAATCACAATATCGTTTATGTTGCTGCAGTCGGAAATGCTTTTAAAGCCAATGCAGAACGAGGTATTTTCAAGACTACTAATGGAGGAAAGTCCTGGAAGAAAGTTTTGTTCGTTTCTGACCAAGTCGGGTTTTCGGATATCGAATTTCTACCTTCTAACCCAGAGACTCTTTTTGCAGCAGCATGGAAAGCGGAGCGAAAACCGTGGACAATCATTAGCGGTGGCAATCCTGCTGAAGGTGGCATTTATAAATCGCTAGATGGTGGAGAAACATGGGATAAAGCAAACAAAGGATTGCCAACAACACTGATCGGAAAGATTGATGTTGCACTCACTCCCGCTGATTCCAGAATCGTTTATGCTTTGGTCGAGGCTCCTGGTAAAGAGGGGGGACTGTTCAAGTCGGTGGATCAGGGCAATTCGTTCGAATTGATCTCAAGTGACAATGTAATCAGGACACGTCCTTTTTATTACAACAACCTTCGAGTGGATCCTAAGAATGCCGATGTAGTGTATGCCTTGGCCACCCGATATTCTAAATCAAGTGATGGAGGAAAAACCTGGAAGCGAATGAGCCCTCCACATGGAGACAATCACGACATGTGGATCAACCCTGACAATCCCGATTTGTTTATCCAGGCCAACGATGGCGGAGCCAATGTGACACACAATGGAGGAAAAACATGGTCGACTCAATTCAATCAACCTACCGCTGAAATCTATCAGGTGGAAGTTGATGATCAATATCCGTACTGGGTGTATGGTGGCCAGCAGGATAATTATTCCACTGTCGCTGTTCCCAGTCAGGCTCCCTATGGACTTCAGGCTCCCGGCATTGGTTACATCATTAATACCGGAGGGTGTGAGACCGGACCAGCTGTTCCTAAGCCTGGAAACCCAAATATTGTGTACTCCAATTGCAAGGGGCGATTCGGAGTCTTCAACAAAGAGACGGGGACAGAAATGCAGTTTTACGTAGGTGCATCTAATATCTACGGACACAATCCAAAAGACCTGAAGTATCGATTTCAGCGGGTTTCACCCATACATGTTTCTCCGCACAATTCTGACGTGGTCTACCACTGTTCTCAGTTTGTTCACAAAACCACCAACGATGGGAAGAGTTGGGAAACTATTTCTCCAGACCTCACGGCCTTTGATGCAGACAAGCAAATGATTTCAGGTTCACCAATAACCAGAGATGTTACCGGAGAAGAGTTTTACAGCACCATTTACGCCATCCGTGAGTCGACAATCAAAGAAGGTTTGATCTGGGTTGGAGCAAATGATGGCCCTGTTCATGTAACACAAAACGGAGGAGAGACTTGGGAAAACGTAACCCCTGCAAAACTTCCATCTGGCGGTCGCGTCGACGCAGTGGAGCCATCGCCCCACAATCCCGCGAAAGCCTACGTCACCGTACTGAGATATCAGCTTGGAGACAGTAAGCCATACATCTACAAAACAACAAACTACGGAAAATCGTGGCAGCTGATTACCAACGGAATCCCGACAGATTTTCCAACACAGGTAGTCCGGGAAGATCCTGTTAGAGAAGGGCTACTCTTTGCGGGAACAGAATATGGCGTCTTCGTTTCTTTTGACGATGGTGCCCATTGGAAGCCTTTCCAACAAAACCTCCCGGTCACCCCGATCACAGACATGAAAATTCATAGAGATGATCTGGTAATGTCCACAATGGGACGTGGTTTTTGGGTGCTAGAAAAAATTGAGGCCCTACGTCAAAATAATTTTTCCAATAGTACTGAAGCTACTTTATTCAAGCCAGCCAACACTATTCGTTATCGCTATCCAACAGGTGCAGGTGGTAGCAGTACGCCAGCTTATCCAAGACCATCTGCAACAATTGACTATTTCCTACCGAACGCTGGATCAGTCTTGAAAATGGAAATTAAGAATGGGAACGGAACAGTCTTGGCTACATTTCTTAGCGACACCGCCAAGAACAAACTACCAGATGAGGTGATCTCCGATATGAGTACCAATAATATCGAATACCTGGTCAATAAGTCATTAAAATCCGATAAAGGTCTGAATCGATTTAGCTGGGACATGACCATGACAGGTGCCTGGCATAAGCAAAAAAGCAGGAGATATCGAAATGGACCAATGGTGAAACCTGGTTCGTATTCGGTCGAATTGACCGCAGATGGGTCTACCCTCTCACAAACCTTCGAAATCCAGGTAGATCCTAGAAACGAATCAGGTGGTGTAACAGTAGATGATATCGAAAAACAAGTGGATTTACAATTGAAGGTACGTGATCTCCTAAGTCAAGCTCGCAAACTGGAAGATGAACTCGACGAGAAAAAGAATCGGGCAGAGGTGGAAAATTCGGCGCTTAGCAAACTCAAAACTCAAGAGGGGATTTACATGCAACCGATGCTTACCGATCAGATTTCATACCTAAACTCGATGCTCAATCGAGCCGATCAGATTCCAGGTAAAGATGCGTACGATCGCTATGAGGAATTGATGGAGATGTTGGGTGAGGTGAAAGAATCGTTGAAGTAGCTCAAAAGTTCTCGGCTTGATAGTTTGATTGACATTCGGTCTAGAAGTTGCGAAAACTGCAACTGTCTAATTTCACTACACGTATGCTATCATTGTCTTAGAATCCTATGCATTTTGTATCAGTCGTATACTTGTTTGGTGCCTTTCAAGGCTTAATGTTGGTAAGTGTTCTGACCTCAAAGTCGAGCGTAAGAAAGTTCAGTTCGAGATCTCTCCTCATTGCCTTTCTAAGCCTGAATGTCTGCTTTTTAATCTTTCAGTTTTTGGTATTTGAGCGAATCACAGAAAGCTATCCGCATCTAATCGGAGTTTTCCTACCCTTCATGTTTCTCTTACCTCCTCTCTTCTACTTATACATCAAATTCGAAGTTCACCATGAGGCTTGGGGATCAAACATATTGTATCATGGAATCCCATTTCTTTTAGTAGCAATCCTGATGCTACCCTACTACGGATCATCCGCTAGCTTGAAACTCCAACTTCTATTAAACCACGAGCACACTTCTGAGATGTATCCTTTTCGGGATCTTCTTGGTTTCGGTCTTCTGGTTTCAGCAACTATTTATGGATCGCTAAGTCTTAAGCTTACTCAAAAAAGAAAATCCAGAAAACTAAAATGGGTTCGGGCATTTTCACTAGGATTTTGTTTTCTTGTTTTGGCCCTGATCATCGCAGTTGTATTTCTTCGCTTTGAGTTCGAGCATCACCGAATCACCATTGCTATCGCAGTCATCACATTTTCGCTATTCATACACTTCATAGGGTATTCTGCCCTGATGGATTCGAGTGTGACAACCGGACTCAATCAGAACTCTTTTACAAAAAAGATCTCAAGTCAAGAAAGAGCAGAATTGAGGGAGAAAATCCTTAGTGCCTTAGAAACAGAAGACAACTATCTACAGTCCGGTTTCTCCATCAATGACCTGAGCAAATTACTAGGAAGTAACAACAACTACATATCCACATTTATCAATGAAGAATTCAATTGCAATTTTCCATATCTAATCAATTCACACCGTGTGGAAGCCGCCAAAAAAATGATCTCGGCTAGTGAATACAATCATCTGAATTTTTTGGGTATTGGATCCGCAGCTGGCTTTAGCAACAAAAACTCATTTACCCGAATTTTCAAAAAGCATACGGGGTTTACTCCATCGCAGTTCAAGGCAGAGCATGAAGAAAAAATGATCTCCATTTCATGAATTAGGGCCAGGAAAATTTCAGACGGCTCTTTTTTGCAGCTCAAAATACAAATTATGCGAATTGCACTCTTCGGTCTTCTTGTCACGGCCATCCAATCTTTAGGAGCACAGGTACTTTTGGATTCAATCCCCTTTGGCAACACCATCTATGATGTAGATATTTCAAAAGATGGTTCCCAACTATTTATTGCAGGGAAGGACTCCACAATTAAAATATGGAATAACTCCAACAATGAGCTATCAAGTTTCGAAGGACATACCAGTTCGGTTTCATCCCTCAATTACAATGAGAAGTCAAAAACCATTCTTTCTGGATCGTATGATAATTCAGCAATTCTATGGGATATCTCTGGTAGGGAAATAGTACGACTTGAGGGCCATACTAAAGGAGTCATTAATGTGGCGCAAAACGATGATTTTCTAGTAACGGTAAGCCGCGACAATACCATTAAAATGTGGGACCGAAAGGGCAAATTGATACGTACACTAACTGGTCACACTGCGCAGGTAAATGACATTGCCTTTATCGAACAAATGGCACAGATCGTAACAGTCAGTTTTGATAAGACGGTTAAATTTTGGAGCTACACTGGAGACCTCCTCAAGTCTTTTGATACAACTGGCTCGGGTCTTAGAGCTGTTGCCGTCTCGGTAGAAAACAACTTAGTAGTATCAGGAGATCGTAGTGGAAAAATTTTTCTGAATGATTTAGATGGAGGGAAAATGAAGGTAATTGAAGCTCATGGATTGTACAATGAAGAATATCGAATGATCGGAAATATTAGTTTTACCAGGAATAGTACTTTCACCACCAGCGGTGGCGATGGTTATATCAGAGTCTGGTCTTTGGATGGTGTTTTGCTCTCGGAGACAAAGGCTGCGCACGGAAAAAACGCTTACGTTTCAGGTCTGGGTGTAACAAATGAAATACTGGTATCCGGCCAGGGTGGTCCTGACGAATCAGTTAAGGTCTGGGATCTAACCTCTGTGATTTCTGATAGATATTCCTGTGAAAACCAAAACTACAATTTCCTCAAACGCATATTGGGAGAGTGGACCGTTGCCACAAAGGATAGGACCTCGCCTGGTATCTACGAGGATAACAAAGGTCAGGCTCGGATCACACCATCGATCAGCGGGTGTGGTATTTCCATTTCTTATGCAGGCAGATACAATGGCAAACCTTATGCAAGGTCTGTAGGAATTGTCGGGCAGGACTCAACGTTTGTTCAAATGGTCACACTTGACTCTGAGCACTCCTCTTATTCTACGCTTGATGGTACCATTGAAAATGGTCAATTGGTCGTAACGTGGTTTAGGGACAAAGAAAAAAAGAGGGTCCAATCAAGGTACATCATGAGCATCATAGACGAAGATGCTTTCGAATTCTCTTCCTATCTGTCGACAGACTATGGAGAAAATTGGGCGTTGACGCATGAACGAAAGTACACGAGGAAATAATTCTTCTAAATCAACAAACATTTCGTTGTTTCATTTGTGATGTCATTTTTAATGACGAATTAATTAATCATTCATTTACTTCTCTAAGCAAAGCCTATTTTGATTGCATGAAAAAGGCTTTGCTATTCTTTACATTTTTCCTGACACTGCTTTCATCAACGATTGGGCAATTGTCCAAATCAACGGCAGACCTTTCTTTCATCCTTGGCGAATGGATGATGAAAATGACCTACAATCCTGATAGTGACGAACCCGGGGTTCAGGAAGGCACAATGTGCTGCGGCTGGGTAATGGATAGCACTTACATCAAATGTAAGTACGCATTAGAGAGACCTAGCAAAAAGCAGGCGTTGAATGACGTTTACTTCAATTACAACCCACTCTCCAAAAAATTCGAAAGCATGTGGATGAGCTCAACCTGGCCAGTGAAAGTTCTTTTAGTCGGAGATATGAGCAATCAAAATGATACAACAATTTTGACAACTCGTGCTGAATTTCCGATCGAAAACAACTTGACAGAACATGTAAGAGATGTGCTAACAATCGAGAATGGGAGTAGTAGATACATCCGCAAAACTTACATTAGGACGTCGACCGAAACAGAATGGAAATATCACAGTCTGGAAGAAGCCTATCGAACTTCAGTTGAAGAACTTGCCAACAAGGATCAAATTTCTGGAAAAACCTGGCAGGCTCTAGGTCCGGAATTTACCACAACCATCCGTGAAACCAGCCAGATATACATTAGCAGCCATCTTGCCTCAGAATATGAACTTGACAAATCTATCATCCAAAGTTTTCTCAGATATACGCTCAGTTACACCCAAGACCAGCTAAGCGTTGACAAAGTGATGTACCGTTATCCTCATTACAATCGAGTGGAGATAGAAAAAGACATTCAACTACTAGCTAATGCGGGAATTATTAAAAAATCAGATTCTTTGTTCACCACCACAACTACAGGTAATCAAATTCTATCCAGCTACTGGGATCTTCGTCGACGACAAATCCACTATTACGATTATCTGTCCGATGACCAATTACAAACTTTGTACACGGTGATGAATAAGGTCATAACAAAAGCTCGTAATCTTGATAATTCGTATCCTAATCAATCTATCCAATCTCGTTTTCTTAGTCGTCCCAGGAGCTTTGAAGATGAACATCTTGCTATAAAGGTGAGTGAACTTCTAAAAGAATACACTGCATTTATTAATGATGTGAGTCATTACAAATACGGAATATTTCCAGCGCAATCTTTTGATGAACGAAGGAGCAACCTTAAGCTCTCTCCGCTGGCCAAAGAACTAATGAGTGCAACCAGGAATGGAAGAAACTACGACCTAAATCGATGCTACAATCAATCCAATTGGAGACAAGGCCAGTCAGGATGCGATGCAGCTGTCGACGAATTAATTGCTAACGAGCTGGTTTCCAAAAAAAATGAGTTCATCCAGCAGACCTCCTCTGCTACCCGGTTGTCAGAGGCAGTTGAAGCATTTGCTGACAAAAGAAGATATCTAGCCTGGAAAGATGTGACAATTTCCGAGTACCTCGAGTTCAAGAAAATTCTCGATTGGATTCTGAATAATCCTGTTGAATCATTTGTTCCCTACCCAGAGCGCCACAGAAGATTGGTCCAGAGCATTGGGTTTTCCCCTGATCAGGATACTCTGTATTTCGCGCTTCCGCAGCGTGAATATTTGGAAGGTCAGGGAAGAGAAGTAAAACCAGAGTCACCAAGACTAGCTATCTATTACGCAACAAGGACTGCTGAGAGCTGGGGAGAGCCACAGCCGATCGATTTCGGAGATTTTGATGGTTACAATGCGTACGAACCCACACTTTCATCAGACGGTCAACTAATGATTTTCAATTCTCATCGCCAATTGGATGGAAGTCCTGTTGAAGATCGAGGACCAAATAATTTATGGTATTCAGAGAAAAGAAATGGAAAATGGCGAAAGCCCAAATATTTGAATAATATTAACTCAAAAGAGTTTACGGAGAGTTACGCAACCCTAACGCGAGATGGAAATTTGTTCTATGTGCAGGAGTCAAAACTTGATGGTGCATCTGCTTTTACCATTATGTCTACTCGTTTTGACGGAGAGAAAACCAAAAAGGGAAAGCCCATTGGTTTGGGATACGGCATAGCAGATCCCTGGGTAGCTCCAGATGGGAGCTACATTATCTACACAAAGTATGATCCAGACGATTGGGTAAACACCTGTGATCTTTACTATTCTCTTAGAGACGGCAAGGAATGGACTAAACCAAAACTTATGCCTAAGATTAACGGAAAAAGGTCTGACTATGCAGTGGCTATCTCGCCCGACGAACAGTGGTTCTACTACCGCAGAAGAGGAAGGTTTCTGAAGTTTCCTTTTCAGCCGCTTTTGGAAGAAATGAGGGGAGATAAGTAAGAGCTATTCTATAATATATTCTGCTTGCACTGACCGAGATCCTCCATTTCTTTCGGGATAGGCGATAGCACGAATCTACTACATGTTGCGTCTGTATTGACCGCCTACCTCAAACATCGCATGAGTGATTTGACCCAGAGAACAATATTTACTTGCTTCCATGAGTGCATCAAATGTGTTTTCGTTGTGGAGAGCAGTTTCTTGAAGTTTCCTGAGGAATTCTTCCGATTTAGCTGAGTTGCCTTTGTGCATTGCCTCTAAATTGGTAATCTGCAATTCCTTTTCCTCTTTCGTCGCCCTGATCACCTCATCCGGAATAATCGTTGGTGAGCCTTTTGAAGAGAGGAATGTGTTCACACCAACAATCGGCAGTTCACCGGTATGTTTCTGCGTCTCGTAGTACATCGATTCTTCCTGAATCTTCCCTCGCTGATACATACTTTCCATTGCTCCTAAAACTCCTCCTCTTTCCGTAATCCGATCAAACTCGACCATCACAGCTTCCTCAACCAAATCAGTGAGCTCCTCTGTAATGAAGGAACCTTGCATTGGATTTTCATTCTTAGCCAATCCCAACTCCTTGTTAATAATTAGCTGGATTGCCATCGCCCTTCGAACAGAATCCTCAGTTGGTGTTGTAATTGCCTCATCATAGGCGTTGGTGTGCAGAGAATTACAGTTATCGTAAATAGCATAAAGTGCCTGTAGCGTCGTTCGGATGTCGTTGAAATCAATTTCCTGAGCATGAAGGGAACGGCCTGAAGTTTGAATGTGATACTTGAGCTTTTGGGCTCGTTCGTTTGCACCATATTTCAATTTCATGGCTTTCGCCCAAATTCTCCTCGCTACACGACCTATTACCGCATATTCTGGATCGACTCCATTGGAAAAGAAAAAGGAAAGATTCGGTGCGAATGAATTGATGTCCATTCCGCGAGACAGGTAGTACTCTACAAATGTGAATCCATTGGAGAGTGTGAAGGCTAGCTGCGAAATTGGATTCGCTCCTGCTTCCGCAATGTGATAACCAGAAATAGAAACGGAATAGAAATTTCTTACATTCTGATCAATGAAATACTGCTGTACATCCCCCATCAATCTGAGTGAAAATTCCGTTGAGAATATGCAGGTGTTTTGAGCCTGATCTTCCTTCAGAATATCAGCTTGAACCGTTCCTCTTACTGAAGAAAGTGCCGTGGCCTTCAATTCTTCATAGATATCCTTATCCAAAACCTGATCTCCCGAAACACCTAGTAGCATCAGCCCCAGACCATCGTTTCCTTCTGGTAATTTTCCTTCGTAGCTTGGGCGTTTTACCTTTGCATTCTTGTAAAGCTTTGCGATTTGTGCTTCGACTTCCTTCTCTAGACCATTTTCCTTGATGTATTTCTCACACTGCTGATCAATAGCAGCATTCATGAAAAAAGCACAAATTGTAGCAGCAGGACCATTTATGGTCATGGAAACCGAAGTAGTGGGATCACAGAGATCAAAGCCCGAGTACAGTTTTTTAGCATCGTCCAGACAGCAAATACTAACTCCGGAATTTCCGATTTTTCCGTAGATATCTGGACGGTAGTCCGGATCTTCTCCGTAAAGTGTTACAGAATCAAATGCGGTTGAAAGTCGTGCTGCAGGAAGTCCTTTGGATACGTAATGAAAGCGAGCATTGGTGCGCTCTGGGCCGCCTTCACCAGCGAACATGCGCGTTGGATCTTCACCTTGTCGCTTGAACGGGAATACCCCCGCCGTGTAGGGAAATTCTCCTGGTACGTTTTCCTGCAGACTCCACTTTAGAATATCTCCCCATGCTTCAAATCGCGGTAAGATTACTTTGGGAATCTTCGTGTGCGAAAGGGATTCAGTTGTAGTCTCTACTTTGATTTCTTTTCCACGAACCTCATAGATGTAGTACTCTCCTTCATAGTTTTCCTTCTTCTTGTCCCACTCTTCCAGAATTTTCAAATTGTGCGGATCCATGTCCAACTTCAATTCTTCTTTCGCAGCTTCGATCGCTTTTAGTGCATCAACCTTGTCTTTGAGTACTTCCGCCGTTTTTTCCAATCCGAACAACTTATGAGCTATCTCTTTCTGTTGCTCGGCCTTCTCGTTGTATCCGCGAATCGTCTCCGTGATTTCAGAAAGATATCTGGTTCGCTTCGGAGGAATGATAAATACCTTCTCACTCATCTCCTCTGTGCTCTGGAAGGAAGATTTGAGCTCAGAGCCAGTTTTTTCGGAGATCAAATTCATCAACGATAGATAAAGTTGATTCATACCTGGATCATTAAACTGGGAGGCGATGGTTCCAAATACTGGAAGATCTTCTGTCTTGGCATCCCATAGCTGATGATTGCGCTGATATTGTTTTTTGACATCTCGCAACGCGTCCAAGGCACCTCGTTTATCGAACTTGTTAAGCGCTATAATGTCGGCAAAATCCAGCATGTCGATCTTTTCTAACTGGGTAGCCGCTCCATACTCAGGTGTCATTACGTAAAGTGATGCATCGGAATGATCCGTAATTTCAGTGTCCGACTGACCAATTCCTGAAGTCTCCAAAATGATCAAATCAAAACCCGCTGCCTTTACAATGTCAATGGCGTCCTGAACGTATTTTGAAAGTGCAAGATTGGATTGCCGCGTTGCTAACGATCGCATGTACACCCGATCGCTAAAGATCGCATTCATACGAATTCGATCCCCGAGCAAAGCACCGCCCGTTTTTCGTTTGGAAGGGTCAACAGAAATGACCGCTATACTCTTCTCTTTGAAATCTACAAGAAACCTTCGCACCAACTCATCAACTAAGGATGATTTTCCGGCTCCACCAGTTCCAGTAATTCCCAGTACTGGGGTATCCTTCGCTAGTTTTCGAACAGCCTCGATTTCTGTTCTATGAATTTCAGGATAATTCTCAGCGGCTGAAATAAGCCTTGCAATAGCACTGTGATCGTTAGGGTTTATTCGTTTGACTTGTCCATTAAGGTTTTCGCCAACAGCAAAATCACTGGTTTTTACCAGATCATTGATCATGCCCTGGAGTCCCATCGCACGTCCGTCGTCAGGTGAGTAAATTCTTGTGATACCGTATGTGTGAAGTTCCTCAATTTCTTCGGGAAGGATTGTTCCGCCTCCCCCTCCAAAGAGTTTGATGTTTTCAGCTCCTCGCTCCTTCAGCAGATCATACATATACTTGAAGTATTCCACGTGTCCACCTTGATAGCTTGTGATTGCAATTGCCTGCGCATCTTCCTGGATAGCACAATCGACAATTTCCTGCACGGCCCGATTGTGACCAAGATGGATCACTTCGCATCCAGTAGACTGGATAATCCTACGCATGATATTAATTGCAGCATCATGTCCATCAAACAGCGATGCGGCTGTCACAATTCTTATGTGATTCTTAGGCTTGTATATTTCAACGGCTGGGGTCATGCGGCTTCACTCTTTGGGAGTGCCAAAGTTACTTAAAATGCAGGTCATTCTTTATACTCCTGTCATTTCGAAACAAAGTGAGAAATCTTCAATTCAGTAAACAGAATGATGTGATGGAGGTGGCTTACTTCAAAATTTCAACAATTGGTAGCCCTTCATTTGATAACTGGTAACCGTTGTTAACATTGAGGTAGCTATCTCCACTTCAGTCAGTACCTGACTGTTTTCAACTTCTCTTCCCCTAAGCGATTGTCCACAAACCGTTATCCTTACTCCTGCTTTCTTCAATTCTCTCACTAAGGCTATGTTGGGGTTAGGGGAACCAAATTTTTCCTTGTACGATTCATCGTCCAAAATGGAATAGGTAGATTTAGCATGTAGTGCCAATACGACCTTCATATTTCCCGGATCAACTCCACCCACTGCATGCAGATTTAGCATTCGTGCCACATTATTGAGTGATCTGTCAACCTTCACCTTATCATCCGTCCCTCCATAGACGTCAATGACAATTTTGTACTCTTGATTTGGATCAGGCCTCACTGTAGCCTCCGGAATATCATAAATACCTCCGAAATTCTTAATCACCGGATTTACCCTTTTCTGAGCAAAAGCTGTTGATAGAATGACTAAAAGAAGTATGGTTAGCGTATATCTCATTTCTGAAACGGATTAAATTCGGTATTGTTGATTTACGTGAAAGTAACGCAATTCATACTCAAATTTTATGATGAGAGTTACTTCTCACCTAGCTGAGCAGAAACATTATCAGTAATAAAGTCCGGCGAGGACCAGCAAATTCCTATCCTACATAGAACGTGGCTATGAAAGCACAAAGAGTACAATTGCAGACTATACTCGATAGCTAGATCTACACTCACCAAATACCCCAATTCTAAAGAGAATGCTTTGGAATATTGCTCCAGCTAGGTCGAAATTTTGTAACCTGAAACCTACAAGTCTGGTTTAATAAAGTTTCATAGCCAATCCAAACCAATGAGACCCACAGCTTTAGCAACATTTTTTCTTCTCGCCATTACTTGCACCGCACAAATTGATCTATCTCATCTCGATGGGAGGGTTACAGAAAGTGAAAAACGATTATTTCAATTGCTGGGAAAAAATGGAAATAGTCAACTATCAATTGCGCAGGAGGATGGGTATTTAAAAATCAATGTAACATCTGATACTATGTATGTGGCAAGCCTTTGCCTCTGTATCAACAAAAAAAAGACCATCGTACTACATGCTTCTGCAGCTCTGGGTAATGTCAACTATGAATCTGGAAGCAAAGGACAGTGGAATTCCAGCGATACATTTGACTGGCAACTGCGTGAAAATGACATGAGCTTTGAAACCATTGAACTTCGTAAAGCACACCTTGAAACGTACGGATGGGTGGCCAACACTCTGGGAATGGGATCGCAACGTGAAGCAGAATTTGTTATTAGTCGCTCACTTCTAGAAGGAAACAATATTTCGCTAGCTGCAGGTTTAATGCCAAAAGCTGATCCAGAAAATATTATAGGAATCCCTGCAGAAACATCTGGTGATTGTGCTGCATTTTCTCTTGTTGCGGGACCACCTGAACCTGCTTATCAATTTGATCCAGAGAGGTGGTTAAAGATCAAACTGTAATATGTGTTCTACTATTCGTCACGGAGAGCGCTTACTGGATTGGTTTTCGAGACATTGTAGGACTTAGAACTGACAGTAAGAAAAGCGACTATCAGCACAAATAAACCACCTAGCAGAAATATTCCGATACCTATGGATGTCTGATATGCAAAGCTCTGAAGCCATTTCTTCATTAGCCAGAAGGATAGTGGGTAGGCAACAAGAAAAGCTGTGAGTATCAGCTTCGCATAGTCCTTTGCAAGCAACAACATGATTTTAGAGACAGTGGCACCAAGGACTTTTCTGATCCCAATTTCCTTCTTGGCTTGCTCAACGGTGAAAGAAACTAATCCAAATAAGCCTAGGCAGGCAACAAAAATGGCAAGAAATGCAAACGAGATAAACACGGCATTGAATTGAATATCACTCTGATACTGTCGATTGAAGAATTCATCCAGGAAGAAAAAATCAAATGGATTATCAGGGTAGATTTCGTTCCATGTTGACTCGATGGAAGCTACAGTTGTGGAATAATCATTGGAATTCAATTTCAGGGAGAAAAATTCGCTGGCTCCTCTGTTTAAAAAGAATGCCATAGGATCAAGAGCTTCCCGGAGTGATGCCTGATGATAATTATCAACAACTCCCACAATTTTCCATTCTCTAGCACGCCCTGGATTTAAGATTTCTCCAATAGCTGCTTCAGGTGAACTATACCCAAATAGTTTTATGGCCTCCATGTTTAGAACCACGCTAGTAGTATCCGTGCGTAGATCTCTACTTACATTTCTTCCAGCTACCAGATCAATTTCAAACTGATCGAAGAATTTATCATCGATAGAAACAACATAGCAAGACAGAAAGTTACCTTCACTTTGTCGGGTTGTGAATCCAGAAATCCAAAAATTCTCCTCTCCTGGTATGTTACTGGAAACGGTAAATCCTTTTACCTCTGCACTCTGTTCAAGTTTAGTTCTAAACAATTCTTGTCGGTTGGTCAGATCTCCATCTCCTCTCGAGGAAGAAGGACCATTGACTACCAATGTCTGCTCGACGTTCAGCCCTAGACTCTGATTTTGCATGAAACGCAGTTGCTTGATAACCAAAATGGTCCCAAGAATTAAAACAATTGAAACTGTGAATTGAAAAATCACTAACATTTGCCGAAATCCAAATGACGATTTACGACTATAAAAACTACCCCTGAGCACACTTATGGGCTTAAAGGAGGTTAGAACAAAAGCTGGATATATACCAGAGAGAAGCGATCCACCGAAAATCAAAATTGCAATTCCGAACAGAACCTCACTAGTTAGCAACAAGTACGGGTCTATTGACAGCTCAATCGAACTGGCAATAAAAGGGATGGCGATCAACACAAGCACCACAGCGAAAAACACCCCAAAGAAGTTGTACAAAAAAGCTTCCATTAGAAACTGTGTAATCAACTGCCCTTTACCCACTCCGACCACTTTTCTGATGCCAACTTCCTTCCCACGTTTGACTGCCCTGGCTGTTGATAAGTTGACGAAATTTACCCATGCAATGATGAGAATTAAAATCGCAATAGCGCTTAGAAAGTATACTTGTTGCGAACCGCCATTATCGCCCATATCCCAACTCATGCCTTCTGAATACAAATGAATATCTGCAACATTTTGTACCCATAATTGCTGCTTAGATCCAGTTCTCTCATTTACTTCTGCTTTCTTCTCAGACAAAAAAGATTGAAGTTTCTTCGACAATTCAGATTCCCTTACATTCGGATCAACTCTGATATATGTATAGAAGTCATACCAACCCCAGTTTTGCGGCCAACTCTCAAAATCATCATTCGTCTTTAGAGAAGTGATCATATCAAATTGCATATGAGATTTCTCTGGAAAATCTTTCATAACTCCAGTTACTAGTAGTGTATTCTCACCTCGAAAGGTGATGTTCTTTCCTAGTGGATTGGAATCGCCAAAGTATCGCTTAGCTGCCGTTTCGGAAAGCACGATTTGATTTGGCTTGTTAAGAACCTCATCAGGACTTCCTCCAACCAACTCAAAGCCAAAGAGTGAAAAGAAGTTTGCATCAGCAAAAACAGCTCTTTCTTCATTGAATCGAATCAATTGACCATTTTCATCTTTTACACTGTAAACACCGTCACCAAATGGTAGAATTCGCACAAAATCGACAATTTCAGGCAAGTCTTCTCTTAAACCAGGTCCAACAGCTGGATATACAGGAGCACTCCTAGTAGACAATTCATTTTGGTTGTACATATCCATTACGACGCGATACGTGTTGGCTGTATCGGGATGAAAATTGTCATATGACGCCTCTTGAATAACATGGAGCAAAATAAGCAGACAGCACGCTACCCCAAGCACAAGCCCTGATAGATTGATTGTGCTGTAAATTTTGTTCCTTTTGAAAATCCTAAATCCAAGTTTTATGTAGTCCCTTACCATAGTGTATTGATTTGAGTTTTTTTGATACTTTGCGAATGAAGCAGGTCGGAAAAACCGAATCACATCCCAGACAAACCAAATGGCTGCCTTCGTTGTCCCGAGTTCCTTTTGTCGATGATAATGGGCCTCGTGAAGATCTCCTTGGATTTCATCTACCAAATGACTGGCACAGTACCACTGCAGAAATCTATTTGCCCAACTTGGAGGTGGTTTATGCACTATACTTTGGCATCATAGTCCATAGTTTCATTCGCGCTTCCTGAATTTCTTCAAGTGTTCTGAATCCCAGCTTCGTAACCTTGAATATTCGCTTCTTTCGCCCTCCTCTCTCTTTCGTTGCTCCACCCATTTCAGAATGGATATACCCTTTCTTTTCGAGACGCTTCAAGACAGTATGAATTGCACTGATTGAAATACGTTGACCAACATTTCTAAAGTATTCTTCAGCCACGGTATAACCGTACGCTTCATTTTCAGTTACTGCCACAATTAGCAAAACTGTCTCTTCCAGGGTTCCAAGGTTCTTGGCCATATTTCTACAACTTTTGTAGAACAAACGTACACAACAATATTTAGTTTCTACAACTTTTGTAGATGAAATCTGTTTAAGTGAGGTGACATCCTTGCAATTAGCTCCAGATTAATGAAAACATTTCCTATCCTCTTCGCCCTTCTTTTCTTTTCTTGCAAAAGCAACACTCAGGATTTAACCAGGCAAAAAGCAGTTCAGGACTTGGATGAGTTGCAAAATGAGCTTGAAAAATATCACTCTGGCTACAATCGATATACTCCGCTTGACAGCATGAACCTCTTGTTCGATCAAGTTAGAAAGACGCTTAAACCAATGTCCGTGATCGACTTCTATAAAGAGGTGACGTTAATATCAAGTAAAATTAGGTGTGGTCACACACGTGTGTCATTGCCTGAGAGTTCTCAAGAAGCCTTTTGTAGCAACAATGTTTTCCTTCCTTTTACAGTAAGTATCCTTGACAATAAACTGTACGTTAGGAAATCACTTGCTACCAATTTAAAGCCAGGTGATGAAATAAGTGCCATCAATGGACTGAAAGTCTCAGAAATTCTTGATACCATCTTTGCTCACCATTCTTCGGACGGATTCGTCACTTCTAACAAACGTCAGCTAACCGCTCTTTACTTTCACTACTATTTCGAGCTTTACTTAGCTGATGGGTCCAACTCATACCAAATTACATTGCCTGATTCCAGTAAAACTGTTGAAGGAAAAAGTTGGTTAGATGTAGAGAAAATCCAATCATCATCTCGTCCAGGTGCAGTTATGGAATTGCAACATTCCACAAATTACAGCTACATGAAGATTGGCAGTTTCGGTGAATCTTCGTTGAGAAACAATGGCTACAACTACACGCAGTTTCTAGCCCAAAGTTTTAGCGACCTGAAAGATCGGGGTGTAACAAACCTGATTCTTGATTTGAGAGGAAATGGAGGTGGTAAGGACAGTTTTGGTGCTTTGCTTGTTTCCTACCTTGTCAACGACGATTTTGGATACTTTGAAAAAATAGAGGTAACCGAAGAGTATGATGGATACGGAGACATCGTTAGATCCGGGAGTAGTATTCTGATGACCTCTCACTCGGGCTTAGCGGTACAATCAAGTAAAGAAGACAACTTCCAAGGCACTCTTTATCTTTTGACAGACGGGTGGACGTTCTCAACTGCTGCTGATGTAGTGTCTGTTTTGGATAATACAAATAGCGCCTATATAGTAGGAGAAGAAACTGGAGGAGGTCGCTTTGGAAACACTAGTGGAG
>JBDWQX010000130.1:0-3240 GCA_039986395.1 Cyclobacteriaceae bacterium | reverse complement strand
ATGCTGGATGAGCCTACCAACCACTTGGATCTACCTTCCATTCAGTGGATAGAGACCTATCTGCAATCATACGAAGGTGCCTATATCATCGTCTCTCACGATAGAGAATTTCTCAACAGATCGGTTAACAAGATTGTTGAGGTCTCTATGCAAAAACTCAATGTCTATCCAGGCGACTATGATCATTTCGAAGAAGAAAAAGCATTGCGGAATGAACTTCAACAAAACGCCTTCGAGAATCAGCAGCAAAAAATAAAGGAAGCAGAGCGATTCATCGAACGGTTTAAGGCCAAAGCCACCAAAGCCAAGCAAGCTCAATCCAAGATGAAAATGTTGGAAAAGATGAACCGTGTGGAGCAAGTAGTCGATGAGAATGCTCAGGTAAATTTTCGATTCAATTTTAAGACCAAATCGGGTCGACATGTGAAGCGACTTGTAGATGTTTCAAAGTCGTACGGTGATCTTGAAATATTGAACAATTCAACCATAGGTTTGGAGCGTGGTGACAAAGTGGCCTTGATCGGTGCCAATGGAAAGGGGAAATCAACGGCCTTGAGAATTATTGCTGAAACTGAACCCTACAAAGGCAAGGTGGAGACGGGCCACAATGTGATCAATTCCTTCTATGCACAACATCAACTCGAAGCATTAGATATCAAGAACGATTTGCTAGAAGAACTCAAGCAAGCAGGGACGGGAAAAACAGAGCAGGAATTGAGAAGCGTGCTAGGTTGCTTCCTATTCTCCGACGATGAGGTTTTCAAAAAAATAAAAGTACTCTCTGGAGGAGAGAAATCGAGGGTTGCTTTGGCAAAGACCCTTATTTCAGAAGCGAATTTTCTTTTGCTGGATGAGCCAACAAACCACCTGGATATTCTGTCGGTGAGTATCTTAGTTCAGGCACTTCAGCAGTATGAGGGCACGCTCCTATTCGTATCTCACGACAGACACTTTATTACCCAAGTGGCCAACAAGATCTGGTGGATTGAAGGTAAGGAAATCAAAGAGTACCCAGGGACTTATGAGGAATTCTCCTGGTGGAGAGCTAAAAACGCAGCAGTCTCTGATAAAAAATCAGTACCTCAACAGCCTAAGGCAAAAAAGGAAAACACCAAGCCAAAGAACAATCAGGAGGATCAAGCTCAAAAGAAGGAACTGAAGCACGTCGAATCCAGCATTGAGAAGTTCGAAAGTGAAATCGAAAATTTCGAAACTCAATTGGCAGATCCATCGGTCTATGAGAATCCAGAAGAATACGAAAAATTGAACACAGCCTACCAACAAAAGAAGCTTGAGCTTGAGCAATTGATGGAAAAATGGGAAGCACTAGCAGAGGCCTAACCACTTTTACAAGGCTTCCCCAATTATCAATCTACAAAACTCTTTGTTTGCGGTTTTAGGCCATTCATTTCTCGTTCTGCTATGGTTTTATCTACGAATTCCAATTCTGCCATAACCTTCAAGCCTTTGGTTAGTATCGTGCATTTAACATAGTAGGTGCTGCCCGCATCAACGTTGAATTCATAGGTTTCGGGGTTAATAATAAACACACCGGTTACAAATCGCCGCTCTCCCAACTGCGTGTACTCCGTTTTGTACCAACTCCCATTTTTAACAGCTACAATCACTTCGTCTGGCTCTACGGTGCCAACAATTATCTTCGTCGCACTGTTAGCAAACTTCCTGGGTCTATAAAAATAAATGGTTGCAGGCTTCCCACTTCCAACGGTCGATGTAGGCCCATTGACAGCAAAAACATCCTTCGTTCCATTTTCATATTTGATCATAAATATTTCGCTTTTATTCAGCGTGTATAGGGATCCGTCAGAGTTTTCCTGCTTTCTATATTTCACAGACTCTTCTGTAATCTCTATCACAATCGCCTCTATTTCATTTCCATCTTTCTTGGTGATAATATCCTGAGATGCGGCATTAATCACCGTTGATAAACCAAGCACAATTAGGGTGAGCTTTATCATGTGTTCTTATTTTTTAATCTCCCAACCAAACGAAAGTTCAAGCATTCCGAAAATGCCTACAGAAGAGTTATCCGAATACAATTCGCCAGTAAGTATAAACCTCTCCTCATCTTTCAGGTCAAAGGAAGCTCCAGCAAGGAGTCCCACATTCACATAGGTACCATGATCCGATCTCCATCTGTATCCGAAGTTTGAAACAATCCCGAGGCTTGTGGCCTTTTCTTCAGTCGCATCTATTTGACTTAGGTCGTATCGAGCTGTAGCCCATCCTAAATCCAAAATTCCTCCGTAGTACCACGAATCCCCTGAAGAAGCAAAACTCTTCACTCCAACACCAATAGCTGCCGTGCCAGCAGACAGTTCACTGTCTTCCTCAAAAGCCGTCCAGACCAGATGAGTTGCCACTCCGGCAAAAGCATACCTGAAATAGGGAACGATGTACGTCGTAGGACCAATTTTTGATTCGTATTGAAAAATGGGACCAAACTGCAGAAAACCCAGTGGATTAACATTGAAGGAGCTCTGCGGCATCTCTGACTCAGAGGGGCTAGCAGAAGTAGTGGGTGGCGGACTGGCTGGTGTAGGTTGCGTAGCTTCATTGAAAACATCTTTGCTTCCATTTTCGTAGCGAATCATAAAAACAGAATTCTTGTTGACAGAGTACGTAGGGCCGTCCAAGTTTTCAAATTTCTTGTATTTGATTGCGGAGGTGCCCACCTCCTCAACCCGAGCGTTCAATTCGTCACCGTTCTTCATTACTATAACATCTTGCGCAGAAAGGATGTGGCCAAAAAACACAAGAGTCAGAAATACTATTGCCTTCATATTTGAATCATTTAAATGTTGATATTAAATTCAAAGCCAAGGTATGAGCAAGCTGCGCTAGTCTTTGCCGCTAAAGTTTCAAGGTTTAACACCTACGTTACATTGTGGGATAAATGACGGTTTAGGACTCTTTAAGAAGATCTGAAGGATTGATCTTATATACTTCCTTAAAGGCCTTCGTAAAATATGAGAGGTTATTGAAACCGACAGAATAGGCAATTCTGGAAACTGTATCTTTTCTATTCATGAGATACTCATGCGCTTTTTTTAAGCGGTAGTGCCTAATAAACTCTGAGGCTGAACAGCCGATGATGGCTTTCAGTTTTCTATGTAATTGAACACGACTCAGTGCAAGTTCAACAGCAAATTGATCGACGGAGAACTCATGATTGGAAAGCTGCTCTTCAATCACATCCACTGCTTGTTTCAGAAACTG
>JBDWQX010000129.1:0-6523 GCA_039986395.1 Cyclobacteriaceae bacterium | reverse complement strand
GGCGTATATAGGATGAATGCAGACGGTGCCAATGTGCAATGGATTCCAATCCCCTTTGCTAGTGCTGTGCATCCCTACAAAGCAGTGGACGATCCGAACATCCTTTTTGATAGTGAGCAGAACGACAGTGTTGGTGTTTACACTTTTAATTTATCTGATTCTACCGTTCGATTGCTCATCAATCGAGATGGAATAGATAATCTCCCCTCTTATTTTCCCAATCTATCGGAAGTGCTTTTTCAGTCGACCGTTGACGGTAACTGGGAGGTGTACAAAATGAATCATGATGGTAGTAGCCCAATAAATCTCTCAAACAATCCTGCTGACGATGAATACTCGTTTGTTTCGCCAGACGGGAAAAGCATTTGCTTCCACTCCAACAGAACAGGGAATTGGGAAGTATTCTTAATGGATGCAACGGGGCTTAACCAACGTAGACTTACGTTCAGCAATCGAGAGTAGAGCGCTTCGATTCTGTGCATCACGCTTTTTTTTTCATGTTATTCTTTTTTCTATTTCCTTTAGGGCATGTTTCTGAGAACGCTACTCCTAGTTCTGGTTTTGCTGGATGTCCCTGCAGTCGATTCAACAACTACTGATTTGAAAAGGAGCGAAGTTACCATTCATCTTCTCGCGGGATTGTCATTAGCTCAAGGTTCAGATTCGGTGTATCAATGTCCTCCGTGCGGGTGCCACTTCGATGGAATGCTTTTTTCAAAACCTGGTATCTGTGGCTCTTGCAAAATGCCATTGAAACTAGCAAAAACCGGTGTCCAACAGGTTTTGAATGAGTCCCTTTCACCCTTTTTTAATGGCACGGCGTTAAGGAAAACCTATCCAAAAATTATTTATCCCATTTTTATCGCGTCAATGATTTTTGCGGTATTCCTCCTAATTTTTTCTAGGGAGAGCAGCTCTAGTCCTTTTCTAGCCTTGATTATCCTTGTCGTCTCTCTCTATGGATTTAAGCATCAATTGTATGGTGTTCCATTTGATCTCGCAACTTCTAACAGGAGCCTCTTTGCACCGTTATCGTTTATTACCTTAATAGGCCCCCTATGCTTTTTTCTTGTTAAGAAAATTCTTAAACCTGGATTTAATCTATGGGAAATGAAGAATGTGGTTCACCTGCTCCTGGGGATGATGGTGTTCTGCTCGTACATATTGTTGTTTCTGAGCCCACCGTCAGTCAGAGCCCTGTTCTTATCCTCACCGTTTGAGGTCTCCTTTGGCCACCTTGAACAGATTTACAGTATTTTGTCCGGGCTGATGTATACCATATACTCTTTGTCCATCCACAAGAATTGGGCAAACCAACATGTCGCAGCAAATAGAAGTGCCAGTCGGTGGGTCTTTCGATTTCTAATTGGCACTGGTCTTTTACTTGTTTTTTGGGGGGTGTTGGTAGTGATGAATTTTTGGATCTTCGATTTTGGAATAGCAACTGTCACCTATAATCCACTTTGGGTCGCAATGGCCATTTTTCTTATTTGGCTAAGCGTTGAAATTGTCATAGGAAGAAATTATCTGCTAGTTCGCAAGAGCAGTTTGAATGCTGGGAATTTTACTATCAGTGATGAGGAAATGGTCCAGTATGAAAACGCTCTAAAACAGCTTATGGTGAGTGACCGATTATTTGTTAACCCTGATTTAAATCTTAACCAATTGGCTGCCAAAATGGAAGTTAATCCAAGGTACCTCAGCATGATTCTCAATAACAAAATAGGTAGCACATTTTATGACTATATCAATCACTACCGAGTAGAGGAGGTAAAAGCACTATTTGCACAAAATGTTAACAAAACGCTGACTATTGAAGCAATCGCAGGTCAGGCAGGATTCAAGTCGAAATCAAGCTTTAATAGAGCTTTCAAGCAATTTACCGGCCTTACGCCAAGAGACTTCCTGAAAACTCAGTGTAGCGAAAATTGATTCTACATATAGTGCGTCCACATTCGGACGACTTTTACGACTTTCTGTTTCTCAAGAACTTGATAGACAAGTCGATGCTGAATGTTAATTCTTCTCGAGAATGCTCCAGATACGAAGTACGAATTTATCGTCTCCTCCCTTTTATGAAAACATCAATATTGTCTGGACGTGAGTTAACATAGTCCAATTGCACTTTTCCATCGTCAGTCAATCTAATTTTAGCTGGAATTGAATTTACAGTCAAATACCAGCCACCGGGCAAGACAACGGAATTCCGGTTTCTGCCAAACGATCGATCCCAGACCAGCTCATTTTGATATAGCAAGAACCGATTGGGGTCAGTGTAGGTCTCTTCTATCCGAAGGCGAGTGGTTGCACCTTCCTTGACAGGATCAAACCAAATCACAACAATTTCAGTGTCCTCCAGTAGGCCATCAATCAGTAGGCCATCAATTTCTATCCCTTTTTGGCCAATCTCTTTTCCCACAAGTGTCTCTACTTTCAATTCTTCACCAGTATCAAGAACCAACGCCGACGGGTTGCTGGCTTTGCTACCAGCTCGCACGATGTTCACATACTTGTCAATCCCCACTCTCTTCTCAGTATAGTCATGATAGAGGCGAAAGGAATTTGTTTCTGGCTGCTGAAGAAAATATACAATCTCTCGATCCTGAAAGGCCCGTTGATTAAGCACATAGTTTAGTCTTGCTTTAGATTTATCTCTTCCCTGAGGTGATGGTTCATAATCAGCCCAGGGCGATGGTTCTTCTTGCTTCTCCATAGTTTTCTCAGTCAGCTTTCTAGCTTTAATCTTGTACGGAACTGCTCCGGTTCCATCATTCATGAAACTAGCTGCCAATCTCCCATCCGATTCCAGGTTTACTTGTGACGGATAGTTGGCTTCGATTATCTCATAACCCGCCGGCAACACAACCGCATTTCTCCTTATGCCAAGCGATCGATCGAAAACGATTACATCATCTTCCTTGTAGAAGCTGGCAGGATCTCTATAGGTTTTGTCTATCCGAATTCTTGCTTCTCCTCCTGAAGGAACGGGTCTGGCAAGCTTTATTTGGAGGTAATCTGTATCCTCGCTGGCTCTCACATTACCAGCCAATTTCGCAACAGTGCCTTCTACAATTTCCCACTCAAGTGCCCTTCCTGAAAAAAGATCAATCACCTCATCAACAGTATGCTCACTTCCACGACGTAGTGTGTTCCAATAGTAAGTTGCTCCGGCTGTTGTCGCACTTACATCATAGATAATTCTGAAGCTTTGAGATGAAGGATCCAGGAGTTCATAACGGGTATAGGAATCGGATTGGGTTTGCTGGGCCTGAGCGGCAAGGCAAAATGCTGCAGTTACAACAACTAAGAAATTCTTCTTCAGTTTTTTCATTTACTTGTAATTTGAGTTTTACGATTCCCCCTTTCAAAGGGGGTTAGGGGGATTTCTTTCTTTCCACTCTTCAATAAAATGATAAATCTCCGACAACACAAAAGCTTTATTCCTTTTCACATCCAAATCATCAAATCTCAGAAAGGAGAGGCCTAAACCCTCCAGAATCTTCTGTCTTTCTACATCTCGCAATGGTGCCTGATCATGAAAGTGACTTTCACCATCAACTTCAATAACAAGATTCAATTTTCTACAGTAGAAATCCACGATGTAGCTTCCCAAAGGCTTTTGTCTATTAAACTTAAATCCTTCAATCTGTCCCGCTCGTAAATCTTGCCATAGCAAAACTTCAGACAGCGTGCTATTATTTCTAAGCAGGCGGGAAAATTCTTTCAAGCCCATATTGTAAGGAAGAAAATACATGGACTCTAAAAATAAACAGAAATCCCCCTTACCCCCTTTAAAAAGGGGGATCTCTCAAATTCAAAATATTCTGTAAATAAAGAGATCACACAAGCTAATTTTGTCATTAACAATCATCGCATGGAAGAAGAAAAGAAAGTGTCGCTTAATTTTATCGAGCAAATAATTGAGAAGGATCTTGCAAGTGGCAAACATAGTTCGGTTGTCACCCGATTTCCACCTGAGCCGAATGGCTATCTCCACATAGGACACGCCAAGTCTATTTGCCTAAACTTTGGGCTGGCTCAGAAGTACGGAGGCATTTGTAATCTTCGATTTGATGATACGAATCCAGAAAAGGAAGAAAGGGAATATGTCGAATCCATCAAAGAAAATATTAAGTGGCTAGGGTTTGATTGGGAAGACCGAGAGTATTATGCCTCTGATTATTTTGACCGACTGTATGAAATGGCGATCAAATTGATAAAGAAAGGATCTGCTTACGTCGATGACCTGCCAGCTGATGAGTTTAATAAGTTAAAAGGCACCCCAACCCAGCCAGGAACACCCAGCCCGCATCGCGATAGGTCAGCTGAAGAAAATTTGGAGTTGTTCGGAAAAATGAAGGCAGGTGAGTATCAAGACGGCAAGCGAGTTCTAAGAGCAAAAATCGATTTAAGCTCGCCTAATATGCACATGCGTGATCCAATTATTTATCGCATCAAGCATACAGATCATCATAGAACAGGTAGTGATTGGTGCATCTACCCAACGTACGATTTTGCGCATGGACAATCAGATTCGATGGAGGGAATTACTCATTCTCTATGTACGCTAGAGTTTGAGGTACATCGTCCCTTGTATGAATGGCTCATCCAAGAGTTGGAGATTTTCCCATCGAAACAGACTGAATTTGCCCGTCTAAATCTTGGCTACACAATAGTTAGCAAACGCTCACTGCGAGAACTTGTCGAGGGAAACCATGTGAAGGGTTGGGATGACCCTCGAATGCCAACAATTTCAGGAATCAAAAGGCGTGGATTCACTCCTGAATCGATCCGCAAATTTGCGGACACGATTGGAGTGGCTAGAAGAAACGGTATAACGGATATCGCTGTGCTGGAACACGCTGTTCGAGAAGATCTGAACGCTAAAACCAATCGCGTCTTTGGAATCATGAATCCATTGAAAGTGATCATAAAAAACTGGCCTGAAGACAAAACAGAAATGTTGACTGCTGTCAACAACCCTGGCGATGAATCTGCCGGGACTCGAGAAATGCCCTTCACAAAAGAAATTTACGTTGATCAATCAGATTTTATGGAAGATCCTCCAAGCCCGAAAAAATGGTATCGCCTTGGCCCCGACAGGGAGGTTCGCTTAAAGTTTGCATACATCATCAAATGCACGGGGTTCAAAAAAGGAGAAAATGGCGAAATAGAGGAGTTGTATGCGGAGTACGATCCTGAAACAAAAAGTGGACAAGACACTAGCGGTAAAAAGGTGAAAGGCACGCTGGGGTGGGTCTCTGTACCTCACGTGGTAAATGCAGAAATCAGAGAGTATGACAGATTGTTCAAAACTGAAAATCTAAATGCAATCGATGATGACTTCAAAAATCATTTGAATTCTGAATCATTGACTGTAAACACAAAAGCAGTATTGGAACCGTCATTGGCGGACGCACAAATAGGTGATCAAATGCAGTTTGAGCGTATTGGCTACTTCCGAGTGGACGAAGATTCGACACCTGACAAATTAGTGTTCAACAGAACAATAACACTACGGGACAACTGGACGAAATAGATCAAGAGTGATTACGGTTAGCGGCATCTATATCTACCCAATTAAATCCCTTCAAGGCATTGAGGTTTCGGAAGGAGAGGTGCTTGAAAGAGGCTTCAAGCACGATCGTCGTTGGATGATCGTTGATGCAGAAAATCAGCACGTCACTCAACGAACACATCCCCAGCTTTCCAAAATC
Source organism: Cyclobacteriaceae bacterium (assembly GCA_039986395.1). GTDB lineage: Bacteria > Bacteroidota > Bacteroidia > Cytophagales > Cyclobacteriaceae > Ekhidna. The sequence continues at coordinate 806 of JBDWQX010000129.1, read as the reverse complement.
AAGATAAAATTTGAAGGAACAAAGATCATTGCCTCTAACCTGGAGCAGGTTGATTTAGAGATTCCTCTTTCGCTCCAATCTGGCACAAACATCACAGTTACAGTTTGGAACGACGAAGTAGAGGCATTGGTAGCGACTGAAAAGATCAATAGCTGGATTTCAACAGCCGCTGGTATGCAGTGCAAATTGGTTTTTATGCCCGAAGATGCGAGCAGGCTTATCAATCCTGAAAGGGCAAGAAATGCTGAAAATGTCAGCTTTGCAGACGGATATCCTTATTTGATAATTAGCGAAGCATCTCTTGAAGATTTGAATTCAAGAATGGATGTGAACCTCCCGATGCACAGGTTCCGGCCTAACATCGTGGTTTCTGGAACAGCGGCCTACGCTGAAGACACCTGGAGAGATCTCCAGATTGGAGAGATAAGTTTCTACGGAACGCACACATGCAAACGCTGCGTCTTTACCACCATTGACCAAGAAACCAGTAAGAAAAGTGCTGAACCACTAAAAACCCTTGCGACTTACCGCAGGGAAGGGAGTGAAGTTGTTTTTGGTTTGAACGCGATTGCTGCATCCAAGGGGATTGTTCGGGTTGGAGATGATATCTACCTAAAGGAGTAAGCTAGTAGACCCCCGCCCCAGATTGGCCATGATCTAGCTCGTCAGAATCAGGTAACTATTCCAAAAAATCATCCTCTAGCCTCTACAGATTGAACTATGGCATGCATAACATGTCGTTTACAAACTATTTCCAGCATTCACAAACTTCTTCTTGAAGATGTCCTATCCTTTTTGTTTTTTCG
>JBDWQX010000128.1:0-10590 GCA_039986395.1 Cyclobacteriaceae bacterium | reverse complement strand
CTCGTTGTCAATCTTGCTGGATGTCTGCTGATCGGACTGCTGGCAGGTAGCTTTCTAAAACTGAACCAAAATCAACACCTGCTCCTAATCTCAGGACTTTGCGGAGGTTTTACTACATTTTCAACGTTTGCCTTTGATGGGTTGAAACTTCTCAAAGCTGGACTTTATACGCAATTAGCTATCTACTTTCTCGTATCCACAATAGGTGGGTTAATTCTTTGCGCGGCTGGCTTTATGTTCAGTAATAGAGGGTAGAACCTTCAAACTATGCACGACTCTCCCAGAGTAGTTTTTTTCTTTTAATTGCAATCTTTAGCTTTAATTAATCGTTTTTAGACTCTATCGTGACTAACTATTACCATGTGCTTGGGCTATCCCAAAATGCCTCCGCTGAAGAAATTAAAGCAGCGTTCAAAAAACAGGCGGTAAAGTATCATCCGGACAAACATCCGGACAAGCCCCAAATGGAGGAAAAATTCAAGGAGATTAATCAGGCATATCAGATTTTGTCAGATGAATATGAAAAAACGCGATACGACCTAAAGCTTGAGTACAGAAAATTCACTGGCACTCCTAAAGCAAACCCATACTCATATCCTGGAAAGCCGAGATATCGTCGTCCTGTGTACACTCCACCCCGAGTGGACTACAGACAGAATACGATTGCGACGCTATACGCTTTCGGAATCACATTTGGAATTGCGCTTATCGTAATGATAAGTTTCTGGATAAAAGGAGCTTATGATCAAATGCAACTGGAGAAGCTGCTTGTTGAGAGACGGGAAGTATATCAGCAAGCCAAAGATTCATACGGAAACGAAGATTACGAAGGTGCATTTACACTTATGTCCTCTCTCAATTTTTTCCGAATGGAAGAAAGTGATATGAAGTTATTTAAGGACAATATGGTTAGCGACGTAGTCGCCAAGGGCAATTATTCTTTTGACCTTGGAGACTATGATGAAGCCATCGGTTTATACGAGATGGTCCAACGCTTCGAACCCGAAAAACCATTTTTTGCCCTAAAAGTGCAGTTAGCAGAAGCATACAAAAAGGTAAACGACCCTGCGAAAAGCATCAAGATCTACGAAGACCTGATGGTGAGAGAGTATCGGATTATAGCATCTATGGTCGAAATTGCGGAAATCCGTAGGGATTTTCTACAGGATATTGAAGCAGCCCGTGACTATTACCTGGATGCTCATCAGAGGGCTGTGAAGCAATATAAAAGCTTCTATGGAGAAGGATATCCGCTAGTTATCAACCAAAGATATGTGCCAGAATCCCATTACGATCTATATACCGGTCTTGCAGACATCTACCTTAGGCTCAATAACCCAGAAATGGCCATAAAGGCAGCAGATTGGAATAAATATGTATGGCCAGATAGCATCCATGCATATCTCATCAGCGCAAACGCGTACGCCACGATGGAAATGAATGACGAGGCCTGCCAAGAATTTATCGGAGCCAGGAACAAAGGCTGGGAAGGCATACCAAAGATCACGTGTAACTAATGGCTGGATACTCAAAAAATCCTCTTTGGAAGAAATTGGGAATTAAAGAAGGGTACAATTGTTTCTTGTTTAGTTCACCAGACAACTATTTCGACTTACTTGAAGCTTTACCAGCGGAATCTGAATTCCGAGAGGATTTGAATTCTTCACCATATGACTTTGAGCATGTATTCGTGACTGAGCTCTCTGTGCTTAAGAAAAACTGGAAAGCCTGGAAAAATTCCTTGAAAAAAGACGGAACACTCTGGGTTTCCTGGCCCAAAGGCGGGTCCAAGATACCAACCGACTTGAATGGCAATATTGTGCGAGAGTTTGGTCTGGAAGGTGGACTAGTTGACGTGAAAGTCTGTGCCGTAGATGAAGATTGGTCGGGGCTAAAGTTTATGTATCGGAAAATAGATCGTTGATCTCATCATCTGCTGTGAACTGGATTTTGCAACGCTGATTTTCCAATAGCGACATATCGTCCACCATGATGAATTCTCCTTGCTCCTTTTGAATTTTAGCTGCAGCCTCCTTCTTGACACGATTTCTCTTGATTGCATCAACGAAATCTCTCATCTCACCGATGTCTTCAAGGACTAGCTCAGGCACCTTGGTTGGCTTTCCATCATCCCCTTTAGCAACCATCGTGAAATAGCTATTGTTCGTATGGGTAATATCGTTTGTTTTAATGTTCTCTGAGGTCACCTTAATTCCCACTACCAATGAAGTATTGCCAACGTGATGAACGGAAGCATCTAAACTGACGAGTTCTCCCACTTCCACAGGTTGTAAAAACTCTACTCCATCTACCGACACAGTGACACAATATGTTCCTGCATGCTTACTTGCACACGCATAAGCCACCTTGTCCATCAACGATAAAATAAGACCACCATGAACCTTGCCACCAAAATTGGCAAATGAAGGAATCATGAGTTCTGTGAACTTAGTTCTGGAGAATTGTACTGTTCTGGGTTTCATCATCCTACTATGTCACCGCTCTTTGGTCGGCATTTCTCAAATTTTTTCTTTAAAATCATCTTCCAAAACGGACTACGAGTTACCACTAATTTACTCTTAACCTTGAGGTTATTCCAAAATTTACCGAGCTGGCTAGCACTTCTCGTGGCTCTTCTGGATTCGACCATGTATTCAAATCCCATCTTATGTGTCGCCTCAACAGCACAGGGGTTTCCGTATAATATATTCTTAGCATGAGGTCTGTAGATAACGCTGTACCGCTTCTTCTTTGTGCGATTAGCTTTGTTGTTGGCGTCCTTCTTCATATCCAGATTTTCCGTAGGGATAAGGTCCCGAATGTTGTCAGACTTCTGTCCAAAAACTCCGAAGGCGAGAATAATACATGTTAAATAGACAATGATTCTAATCATGATATCCAAATTGGATAAATTGCGCGCTTAAATTTATCAACAATTGCGGTTTCTCATTTCATTCTTTTTACGGAAGATACCTAGAAAATATTTACAGCTTTTCAGCCACGTAGCTCTACGGATCATTTCAATATTCTATATCGGAAACAAAGTCGAATGTCCAGTTTGTGAATCTACGTTTAGGAAATTTCTCCCGTATGGCCGAAAATCTCGAAGCAACGCATTATGCCCAAAATGTCTAACGTTGGAAAGACACAGGCTTATATGGCTGTACTTGAAGAGGAAGACTGACTTTTTTACCGCCCCTCGGAAAATGCTTCATATTGCTCCCGAACTGTGCTACATGGACCGTTTCGAGGCTTTGGACAATCTTGATTACATAACTGCCGACATAGAATCTCCTTTAGCCAAGGTCAAAATGGACATACACGACATTCCCTTTGCTGAAAACACCTTCGATGTAATCTTTTGCAATCATGTATTAGAGCACGTTGATGATGACCTAAAAGCCCTATCGGAGATGAAGAGAGTTCTTAAGTCAGGAGGATGGGCAATTCTTCAGGTACCATTCTTCTACCCTCTACCAAAGGTTACCCTGGAAGATCCTTCGATCACTGACCCCAGAGAGCGAGAAAAAATATTTGGCCAAGATGATCACGTGAGATTGTACGGCGAAGATTACGCTGACCGATTAAGATCATCTGGTTTCGAAATCGTGGAAGAGAATCTAATGGACGAATTGGGTGACCGGGAAAAAGAGCGATATGCACTGCCAGCAGGGGAGGTCATTTACAAAGCGGTCAAGTCAGCCTCTTAGGAGGTAGATCATGCCTTCTTTCAAAAATCCCATTCCGTAAGCAATCAGCTGTACAAACGAAGCAACCAGTGCCAGGAATCCCACAGCGACGCTTTTTGTTTTCATGATTGCATCAATAAAAAGTATGAATGCATAGACTCCGTAAACAGCTAATCCAATCATTCCAAAAACTGGGACCATCCAATGGAAAATGATGCTTGCAAGCAGTCCGATAAAAAAGGCGCTTGGAAAGAAATGCACCAACTTCAGCTCTTTCTTGTAAAAACGAAAGACATTGATCCGAGCGGTACCGAAGAAATGGAGCTGCTTAAAAAATTGTTGAAAATTGGTACGCCTTTTATGATAAACAAAAGCTTCCGGGATTAAGCCGGTTTTGAATCCATTCGCAATAATTCGAATGCTAAACTCAATGTCTTCTCCTTTTTTAGGTAGGATGTACCCTCCTGTTTTTTCAAACACTTCACGTTTGATTCCCATATTAAAGCTCCTCGGGTGAAAAGCTCCTACATGTTTTTTTCCGCCCCTTATTCCACCCGTAGTAAAAAATGATGTCATTGAGTAGCTGATGGCTTTCTGAACCAAAGTGAAGTCGCTAGCTGCCTTATCAGGTCCACCGTAAGCATCTAGCTCATTTGTTGCTAAAAATTTGTCTACTAGCTGAAAATACCCTGAAGGGATAATACAATCAGAATCAAAAACGATGAGCCATTCCCCCTTAGCTCTCTCAAATCCATAATTTCTACTAAATCCCTGTCCAGAATTTTCCTTAAAAAAGTACGTGACGTTGAGTCTCGTCTTGTAACTGTCAACTATCGACTGACAACTAACAGTCGATCCGTCTTCGATAATCAATATTTCGAAGTCTTTGTATGTCTGATGTGTGAGGCTTTCTAGTAATTCATCGGTTTCTTCGGGCCGATTGTAGACTGGAATTACCACAGAATATTTTGGGCTAGCCACCTTGATCTTTCTTGGAAGTATCAGAAATCAGGTATTCGTCCTTCTTCGAACGTAATTGGATCATCATTTCAGCGAGAAAACCAGCAAGAAATAACTGAACACCAACGATGAGCGCTACCAGAGCTAGAAAGAAAAGGGGCTGGTCTACAACATCTCTCCGTGGCAGGCTATTGAATTGGCGGTACAACTTCTCCCCGATCACCCAGGCGGTAATAAAAAAGCCAGTTAAAAATGAAAGAAGTCCAATGGTTCCAAAGAAATGCATGGGTTTTTTTTTGAACCTTGATACAAAGGTGACCGAAAGAAGATCTAGAAAACCTGTCAAGAATCGTTTCATTCCATACTTAGTTGTGCCGTATTTCCGTGCTCTGTGTTCTACTACCTTTTCTCCGATCTGGCGAAACCCACTCCATTTTGCAATTAAGGGAATGTAGCGGTGCATTTCGCCATACACATTGATGTTTTTTACTACTTCATTCTTATAGGCCTTTAAGCCACAATTGAAATCATGCAACGCAATTCCTGAGACTTTGCTTGTCACCCAATTAAAAAAAAGAGATGGCACCGTTTTCCCAATAGGATCATGCCTCTTTTTCTTCCATCCTGACACAATATCAAAGCCATCCTCCTTGATCATTCTGACAAGGCCAGGAATTTCATCAGGACTATCCTGCATGTCAGCATCCATGGTGATTACGACATTTCCAACTGAGCGGTCAAAGCCAGTCTGAAGAGCTGCTGACTTCCCATAATTTTTATTGAATTTGATTCCAATCACACGCCCATCCTTTCGGGCATGAGTGTCGATCGTCGACCAGGAGCTATCTGAACTCCCATCATCAATTAAAATGACTTCAGTCTCGATTATGTGCTTGTCGATAACGCGAAAAATCCATTCCAGAAGTTCTGGAATGGATTCCTCCTCATTGTAAACAGGTATTACTATTGAAAGGTCCTTGGTCAATTATCTAAGTTCTGGTGCTTGGTTCTTCGTAAATGCACTTACTAGAAGAGAAACAAGAAATCCAAAAAACACACCAAATACAACTCCAAAAATCACCATTGCCACAGGAGAAGTCGTCATCTCTAAGAAAGGCATTGCTTGATCAATTTGAGACTGTGATTGACCACTCTCGAGCATTGACTCAATTTGTCTCTCCCGAAGAAAATCTGGTAGTTCAGTGTTTATGAACGAAACATAAATAAATGTAAAGGCACTACTAATTATCGCAGATATAAGAGATGCTAAAGTTCCGAGTCCAAGGCCTTGCCCATAGCTCATGTAACCATCTCCTTCCTTTTTAAACTCGTTGTGCGCTAGGACGACAATCACGACAAAGATTACAAGTCCTATAAAACTGACCCAGGATTCTCCCATAACATTGAGAATATCATAGATGATAAAAAGAGCAATGGCGATAACACCATTTATAAGGCCCCATTTCTTAGCAACGCTCTTGGTCGTTGGAGCATCATTTTCTTCTATTACTTCGTTTTCTTCCATCGTTAGGTTTGTTTAGGTTTTTTTCTTAAAATTATTGAAACTACTGGAGTTATAAAAAACCCAGCCAGCACCTTCTTCAATCCTGAGCTAATTACCAAATCTGTAGAGGTAATAGCGTCAACATCGTTAACGCGCTGCATGTATTCCTCCTGGGTGATCCCTTCCAGAAGAACGATTTTTTTACTCTCCAAAAATGCTAAAGCTCCCTCGCGGTAGTTTTCCATAATTGAAGGGTCCATCTGAAAGATTAGTAGCAAGGAGACTGTAGATATTACAGCAGCTGGCAAATAAACTACGAAAGCAATGGTCATACCCTGCCAGAAATGCAAAATACCTTCATTATGATATGTTTTGAACTCCTTCTGAGCAAAGAAGATAAACAGAAAATAGATCACCAAATCAAACAAGAAATGTCTGATATCCAGGAGAGGGTTACTCCCAAATTTTACTGAGACCCAAAATAGAGTAACAAGAAAAAAACCACACAAGATGGAGTACTTTATACTTGATTTTATCATCAATCAAAGGTTGAAACAGTTTGTCCGTTCACGGTCCCACAGATTTTTCCTGTTAGGTTTTCTTTCCAAAATGGTGAATTGTTGGATTTGGACAAATTCGTCTTCTCCTCTAGTTTCCATTCACGGTTTGCATCCAGTATTGTGAGCTTTGCGATCGCACCCTTTATGATATTTACCATCTCTATTCCTAAAACCCTTCGTGGCCCATTGGTGATCTTGTCAATAAGAATCTCCAGAGGAACTTCCTTCACTCTTAGCAAAGCGGATGATATCGTCTGAAGTGAGATTGCGCCAGCATCCGCTAAGTCAAATTCCAATTTCTTACTTTCGGCATCTTGGGGACGATGATCTGAGCATATCGCATCAATGGCTCCTTCCCTGACTCCCTTTAATAATTCGATCCTATCTGACTCTGATCGAAAAGGCGGCAAAGCCTTATAGGTAGAATCAAACTGCTTTAAGGTGGAGTCAGTAAAAAGCAGATGATGCACTGAGACGTCACAAGTCACTTTCAATTTTTTCTTTTTAGCCTTACGAATCAGGTCCACCGATCCAGCAGAAGATATTTTGGAGAAATGAATGCTGCCACCGCTGTACTCCAAAATAGCTAAGTCTCTGGCGATAATTAACTCCTCTGACAAGGACGGTTCGCCTTTCAGGCCAAGCGTAGTGCTTACGAGTCCTTCATGCATCTGAGCGTTTTCGGCAAGATGGGCATCTCTTGCGTTTTGAAAAATAGGAACATCTAGCTGCGATGTGTACTGGAGTGCTTTTAGTAAAAGCTTCGCGTTTGAGATGGGTTTATCTCCCTCAGAGAAGGACTCAACTCCTGCATGCTGCAAGTCCATCATTTCTGTCAAGTTCTCTCCCGCTAGGTTTTGACTTACAGCCCCCGATACATGTAAATCAACTTCGGGAAATGCTTTGCTTTTTATGTACTTAACATCACCCTTTGTTAGGACTGGAGGGTTCGTCATTGGCATTAAATTTACATCTGTAAAGCCGCCAAAAGACGCAGCTTTGCTACCACTCACAAGGTCTTCCTTGAATTCAAAGCCAGGGTCGCAAAAATTGGCATTCAAGTCGAACCAACCTGGAGTTACGATTCTACCAGAGCAGTCAATGACCTTTTTCGAAGAAGTTTTCCCAAAGGACTTAATGTAGCCGTTCTCGATAAAAATGTCCTTCTTTTTGTTATGATACGGTGAGTGCAGGTCAATTACAAGAGCGTTCTTAAGCAACAAACTCATTTGAGATATCTATGAAACAGTGTTTCGAGCATGATGAAAATCAATGCCAAAATTAATGCATATTTCCATAAGCCATTGTCATTTGCCAGATGCAGTAGACCGCTATTTTGTTGGTCAGACATGGTAACCACAGTAACATGCGATGAATTAATAAAGAAATCCTCAATTTCACGTAGCGTCGGGCCAGCAAAGAGCGATTCATTTTTAGACAGGTTTAGGCCAAAAGATGTAACAGTATCGCGCCCTTGCAAAATATGATAAAGACCAGGTGGCAACTCATTTGGAATTCGTACGAGACCTGTCAGGTTACTGACACTGAATTCGGGGATCACTTCCACACCTTCCGAAACAATCTTAGGCGGTCGATCCGCGGCAAGGTTTTCTATCTGCAGAAAGTCATTGGGATATGCAAACAGGGTATTATCAGATTTAATACTTTCTTCCGCTATGCGATACATGATGGGAAGAAAAATTGAATGATTTGGAAAATCAGTATACTCATCTGTCAATGGAGAGCTCAAGAAATAAAGCGGCTGCTCTATTTTTTTTCCTAAGAAAGAGTTTCCATTTCGGAGTTGTAGAACTGATTCATGGGTACTAGCCACTTGATACTGGCTTCTTGCGCTGGGAACTGTTGTCGTCTCATCAATCTTCTTATACACACCATGAAGCAGCTCATTTCCTCTTGGTACCCTAATTTCCAATAACTCTGAGTCAGTAGGTCCTCGGAGTGACATGCCAAGCTCCTTTTCATAATTTAGTTTATCAATCGAGTCAGCGGGTATGACAAAAAATGAGGATTCGCTTACGTTCTGACTGATCAACCCAGGTGGCAGTTGATAATAGTCATTGACCACCACTAAATCAACACTCCTAAGAAGCTCGTAATCAATCTCCCCCCTAGAAACGCTCAGTTGAAAGAGTTCAGCATTTCCGAAGATACTTGACAGGTAGCGATTAGAAGATTGGCTTAAAATCAATATCGAAGGTGTCTTGACACCATCAATTGTAAGGTGAAATTCATTATCGTATCCTATTTCATCCCCACTGATTTGAATCTTATAGTATTCCGTCGATGATTTTTGAGGAAGAGAGAATTCTATAATTGGATCGCGCTCCAAACCTTGCACAATTGATGAAATTTGTCCTCCATTTTTATCAAGCAACTTAACTACAATACTTCCCTCGGTATAGTTGTTTGTATGTCCAATTTGGCAATTCAACAATATGTTGGAATAATCATCCAAATCTCTGATCAGCCAAACAGAGTCTACAAAAGCATTCTTAAGTAGAGCATTCTCCTGATAGACCAAGTAGTAGTTGGTTGCCGAATCTTGTCGAACACTCTCCAGTTGCTCTAATGTGGCGTCCTGGAAGTCAGAAATAAGGTAAATGTCATTTTGCGTGTCGACCCTTTCCAAAACATCTGAGATGGGTCGACTTGCATAAGCAACTCCAACATCATTCAAATGCTGTAAGATCTCAGTTTTTGTTCTCTCATTATTTGAAAACGAGGAAAAGTTGTTAGTCAATAGAAAGCCAGAATTGGCTTTCTTCGATGAAACCAAATCTTCAACAAGAGTTTTTTCATCCCCAATACCATTACCCACTGAACTACTACTATTATCGAGGTAGAGCAGTCCCATCGAGTTAACCGTGGATAATTCATTGGATTGAAAATCCACTATCGAAAGAATAAAAGCGGCGATAAGAAAAAGAAAAGTCAAAATCCTGCTACCAAGTATCAAAAGATGCTTCAATCGAGTCTTGGATTTGGTTTCCGTGGATACCTTTCGAATGAACTTTACGTTAGTGAAAAGCAGTTTTTTCGCTCGGCGAAAATTGAATAAATGAACAATTACCGGAATTGAAAGAAAAAGTAAAAACCAAAAGAAGTAGTTCATTTACGTTATTAGATCATGTTTATAACGCTAACAAATATGCAGGGTTATAAATAAAAAAAGGGACACTATTTTCATAGTATCCCTTTTATAATAAACTGGCAATGACTTACTCTCCCACCTGTTACGGCAGTACCATCAGCGCTGGAGGGCTTAACTTCTCTGTTCGGAATGGGAAGAGGTGGACCCCACCGCAATAATCACCATAAAGCTTGCCTGTCAAAGCGTTAGCGTAGACTGGACTTAATACTTTATATGCTTAAGCAGCATAACAATTTCATTTTGACAATAAAGAGAAAGATTCACAAAGAATTCGAACGAGCTTATCGCTTGTCCTTGCGAAAGCAAGGACTTCTTCAGAAAGTTTACGGGTAATTAGTACTACTCAGCTTTGACATTACTGCCTTTACACCTGTAGCCTATCTACGTCCTAATCTAGAACATCCCTTAAAAGAAACCTCATCTCGTAGTGGGTTTCGCACTTAGATGCTTTCAGCGCTTATCCCTTCCCGACGTAGCTACCCAGCAGTGCTCCTGGCGGAACAACTGGTACACCAGCGGTCAGTCCAACCCGGTCCTCTCGTACTAAGGTCAGATCTACTCAAGTTTCTTACGCCCACAACAGATAGGGACCGAACTGTCTCACGACGTTCTGAACCCAGCTCGCGTGCCACTTTAATGGGCGAACAGCCCAACCCTTGGGACCTTCTCCAGCCCCAGGATGTGACGAGCCGACATCGAGGTGCC
>JBDWQX010000127.1:0-24143 GCA_039986395.1 Cyclobacteriaceae bacterium | reverse complement strand
CAATACGCTCGAGAAGCAGCTAAGTAGAATGTCTGCTGAGTTTGCTGAGTCAAACAAGCTACCGACTACAACACTAGCGCAGGTCAAGTCAAAGCTTGGAGCGCAGGACGCAGCTGTCGAGATTGTTGGATCTCCTGTCTTTGACAAAAGCTTCTCGACGGAGAAGAACTATGCGTTTCTAATTGCAAAACCTTCCTCTTTGCATCCAACTTTGGTTGTCATTGAAAAAGGTCAAGACCTGGATCAAAAGTATGCAAAGGCGTACCGAAACATGGTGCAGCTCAAGGCAAACGATCAAATTACATACAGCAAATTTTGGAAGCCTGTTGATGAAAAATTGGGCGGTGTCGATAACCTGTTCATGTCTTTGGATGGCATTTACTACCAGGTAAATATTGGTGCGCTGAAAAGGTCCGATGGTAGTTTTGTTTCCGATGCAATGAATCTGCAACTATACTCTAGCACGAGAGACTTGGTGAAGTCGGGAGTTGGTTCAAGTGCAAGAAAAAAGGCGGATTTCTTTGGGTACCCTGACTATGGATCAAAAGGGTTGCTGGTTGCACTTCCAGGAACCAAGGATGAAATAGCAGCGGTCAGCACAATTTCAAAATCCAAAGGATTTGCAACCAGGACCTATTTGGAAGAGGAGGCCTCAGAGGAGAACTTTAAAAAACTAACGTCTCCCTCGTTACTTCATATAGCTACTCACGGTTTTTTCTTGCCAGAAAGTCAGTCGACGGAGGAAAAGGTTTTTGGTGTTGACGTGAATCAAGCGAATAGCAATCCATTGCTTCGATCTGGGCTTATGCTGGCAGATGCCGAGCAGACTATCGACGTTGCAACGCAGGGTACTGAGGTAAGCACAACAAACAATGGAGTTCTCACTGCCTATGAAGTCATCACTTTGGACTTAAAGAACACCGACTTAGTGGTATTAAGCGCATGCGAAACTGGACTTGGAGAAATCAAGTCGGGTGAAGGGGTCTACGGCCTGCAGCGAGCATTCCAAATTGCAGGTGCTAAGTCTGTAATCATGAGTTTATGGAAAGTCAGCGACGAAGCAACAAAGCAGTTGATGACTTCCTTTTACAAAGAATGGCTGGGAGGAAAGAAAAAAGAAGATGCATTTCTTGCCGCGCAAAAGTCACTGCGTCAAAATTTCCCTGAACCGTATTATTGGGGAGCGTTCGTCATGCTGAACTAAGAGCTACTCTACTTGGTAGCCAACATGCTCTCCATCCATTTGTCTGCATACAAAGTGGCCCTCGCGCGAATGGTGTCTCGATCGATTTCGTCACCTTCTTCCAGTGTCACAGCTTCAGCACCCAGCGCATTGTAAAACCAATTGTAGCAATATGGCAAGGCTTGATCTCTTCTCCTATAGTCATTCATGTTTAGCGGATCGTCGCCAACTCCCTCAATCCAATTTGGTATAATCCTTGTCTTCATATTCGCCTCATTTGCTGAATCTAGAATGAGCAAATAAGGCCCGCTGTATGAGGTGTGAAAATCTATTCCAAAGGAGATACTCTTTCCTTCTTGCTCTACTTTGTTGGTCACAAAATCTCTTACAATGCGTGTCTCAGGTTGCGTGAAATCTTCCCAGTCGCGATTTAGATCAACCCCATTGGCATTGTGCCTCCAGTTTCCAAGATCAGCACCATCTGGATTGATGAGTGGAAATACGTAGAGATTGAATTTTTCTCGAAAGGAAGCTGCCAGATCAGATTCAGACATGATGTTTTCAAAGAAGGCTTTAAATGCGATTGAGCCACCGGGTACCTCAGGAGGATGCTGTCTTGCTACTAGAACAGCTGATGACTTGGTTTCTTCGCTCTCAGAAGACAACACAAAAACATCTTGGTCAAGTAACGATTTACCAGCCGATTTTTTGCTGATAAAACTCTTAGAAGCAATGAACGAATCAATCCAATCATAAGTGCTTTTTGCGGAGAAGACCTCTTGAGCTGAGACCCATAGAGTATCTGGCGAAACAGTAACATTAAATGTGGCCATTGTGCTATCACGATTCAATGCAACTTGACCTTCGAATGAATTCCAACGCTTACCATCGCTACTGAATTTTGGAATAAATCGATGTTTATGATGAGTGTATTTCAGAGATAGCTGAATTGCTTTTTTTTCGTCACTCCATATCTTGAATGAAAACCATGCACTTGCATTTACAGGTATGTTTTCCGGACTAATAGTCGCTTGAAAGTTTTTTTCGCTTAACTGAATAAAATCATTAAGTCTGGCACCGTCAAATTGATTGCTTGCAGTTACTCCTGCGAAAGTGAAAGTCTTTTTTTCGATCGTCTTTGGGACCTTCTCTTCCGCCTTCTCTGAAGAAGGCGAACAAGCCAGTGCGACGAATACAAGGATGAATAGATTTTTCATGGGACTAGGTTAGTGTTCTAAAAGTAGCCAATTGATAGAACTACTGTAGCGGTAAATAGATCTTATTTATCATTTCTTGATACTCTTTTTCAGGATCACTAAAAGCGGTAATTCCGCCACCACTACAATAAAGGAACTGCGCATGGTCCTCCTTTATAAAACGAATCATCACACCAGTATCCAGATTTTCGCCATCAAATTGGCCGCAAATTCCGGTGTAGAAGTTGCGATCATAATCTTCGATTTCAGTTATGATTCTTAGGGTTTCTGCTTTGGGAGCACCGGATATGGACCCTGCCGGCAAAAGCTTGCATAGTATGTAGCCCAAGTCTTTCTGCCAGCCAGTCTCAAGCTTCCCCTTTACCTCTGAACTGACCTGTAGTAAAGTTTTTCCCTTGGTTTTGATTTCTTCTATATATCGAAATCTAGACACAGAAACTTCATCAGCAACATGACTTAGGTCATTGCGAATGAGGTCAACGATCGTGACGTGCTCTGCTATTTCTTTTGGGTCGGTTAGAATGGTCTCTTCGGCCTTCGGAAGTGACGCATCAATCGTACCCTTCATGGGGTACGAGTATATGTTGTCATCTTGTGTTCTCACGAAAGTTTCTGGAGAGAAAACCACGAATTGGTCAGGAACGTGAAGTTTGTATTTGGCAGTAGATCGTTCGAAGATTTCGATCAAACTAAGGTCGATTTCAATGGGTGTTTGGAAAGTGAGATTGGTCAAAAATGAATTTCCAATATTGATTTGGTGAAGAATCTTATCAAATGTTAATTTGAATTCTTGATAGGGTATTGGAAATTTCTCCAGGAGGACTTGCTGACTATCGACCCCCAACTGATACTTTTTTGCTTCTTCCGAAATTGCTAATTGAAATGCTGTTTCCGGTGCTTGATCAATTCTTTGAATGCACCACCTTTCCGCAAGAAAGTCACAATAGAAGTTGAAGGGCGTTTTTGTATTGCCGTACTTGTTTAGGAGAGCTGTGGCCTCACTCTTGCTTGTCATTGCTTTTGATTCCAAATCTGCGAAGCATTTTTTGCTCGTATTTCCAGAAAAAGGCAAATTGACCAAAGAGAAATCCGTAGATGAGCAAGATTACATTGTATATCGGGAGAATCAGTAAAATGTAGATGACTGTCATCCACCACTCTCGTTCAGCTCCGCCACTAATCAAATCCAGGATTGGTCCCTTAATGAAAAGAACTGTGAATCCAGTGCAAGAAAAAACCACCAAAACTAAAACTACTTGCCACAAGCTTTTCAACTCCCATTTTACTTGCATTTTCTTAATCCAGCTCATCGATAAACGCTTTGAAATCCTGCCATTTTGGTTTTGAAATTACTGAGATCGGCTCCTTTTTCACCGGGTGAATAAAGTCCAATTTAAACGAATGCAAATCTATGCTTTTGTCCTGATTAGGCTTGCTGTACCCGTACTTTAAATCTCCCCGAATCGGGCAGTTTATCGCTTTCATTTGCACACGAATCTGATGCGGTCTACCTGTTTTAGGCATCACCTTTAGGAGGGAAACTTTTCCATGTGAGGCAATTAGATGGTAGGCGAGCTCAGCCCGCTTAGATTTCCCCTTTTGTTTTGCGTAAGCTTTTGCCAGATTTTTCTGTTCATTCTTTTCTAACCAATGGACAAGAGTAGCCTGATGTTCGGCGGGCGTTCCGTGGACCACTGCCAAATATGTCTTGGTAACTTCACTGTCTCGAAAGAGTCTGTTCATCCGTTCAAGCGCCTTGGATGTTCTGGCAAATGTGATCAAACCTGAGACGGGTCTATCCAGGCGGTGACATGGATGGCAAAAGACATTCCCGGTCTTTTTGTACTTTTCTCGAATGTATTCGGTTGCCCAATCCGTCAGAGTAGAATCCCCAGTTTCATCTCCCTGAACAAGTATTCCAATCGGCTTATCCAAAATTAGAAGATGATTATCCTCGTAAACCACTCGTGGGTTATTCATTTTATTCCATTAAAAACTTGACTCGATCCCAAGGTACCTGACCCGACTTACCAGGTTTGAGTCGTAGAAAATACGACTTTAGAGCGTATTGACCAGACGCTAATTCCAATAGGGATTTTTTACAGGTTGCAAAAATACGAGGTCTCATGACGACTAAACACACATTTTATACTTAAATTAAGATGTCAACCAACTTTATTAACCGCTATGAAAACTTACAGCCGCTTCTTGCTGCCAGTACTATGTATTGGTCTAGTGTCCCTTGTTACACAATGTACGACCGATGATGTGGAAGAGGAAATGGATCCCACAGAAATTGATCTTTCCGATGCTAATGCCCTGGCAGAGGCACTTTCGGTCACTGGAGCAACCTTAGAGCTGGGAGATCCACCTCCTCCGTCAAATGATCCTAACGCCCCTCAAATCAACGACACAAGGGATGAGGTCGCCTTCCAGGGAGGAGATCTTACTTTCGGTTTGGATGTGTCTTCTGGTGATGTTGCAGGCGTTTTTTTACAAATTCCAGGAGCCAATAGCTATTATGACATTCCCGCCTCTGCGCTGATGGGAGGACGAATTGCGGTGAGCGATCAGGCTTTTTCCATTGAATTACCTGAAAACATTGAACCAGGTGAATTTTGCGTCGATTATTGCGTGTATGATTCGAATGCCAGAGTCAGTAACGTTGTCAATGTTTGTGTGACGGTAGGCGAGCTCGGAGGAGTTAATAGTGAATTCCTTCTAGGTTCATGGAACATAACAATGCTTGTGCACTTGGAGGGTGAGGAAACAAGAACTGAAATTGTAGGCGAAGAGACCCTCGATATCTACTTTGAGGAAATAGTTTGTTCTGATGGTCAGACGTTTGAAGAAGTTGAAATTGAAGAATCTGAGACCATCGACTTTATACGAATAACATTTGCTGAAAGTGGAGCCCTCCGATTCGAAGAAGCAGGAGAGGAAGTTTATTTGGACTTTGATGCCTCAACGTGCGAAGAACTTGAGTACCTGACTGAAACCTATTCTGATGATTGGGCTGGTGCGTGGAGCTATGACGAACTCAGTGATAGACTTGTCATGATTATAAACGAGGTAGAGGATGAAATCGAGGATCAAAATGTAATCGACTTGACTATAACTGTAACTGACAATACAATGGTTGGTGTTCAAATGCTTGAAGGCGAAACCACCACCGTCACACTGGTCAAACAACAATAGATTCTTAGTGGATAGAGTCAAAATCCCATATTACCGTGGGGGTTTCTTTTTAGAATTCGCTGATAAAGTGAAACTGAATATCGGGAAAATTGTCTTGAACCATCTGCAACCAAGCCTTTGTTTCTGCCATAAATACTAGCTTTCCCTCCTTGTCTTTTGCAATGTGACGGAACTTATCTTTTACAAATGCATCGAGCTTTGCATCACTGTCACTGCTTATCCAACAGGCTTTGTAAATGTTGACATTTTCAAAGCGAGCGCTTGCACCGTACTCATTTAAAAGTCGATGCTGCAACACCTCGAACTGAAGCGCTCCAACAGTGCCAACAACTTTTCGAGCTCCCATCTCAAAAGTGAAGAGCTGAGCCAGACCTTCGTCCATCAATTGGTTCAACCCCTTTTCCAACTGCTTAGATTTCATTGCATCCAGATTGATGACTTCTCTAAACATCTCTGGCGAGAACGATGGAATACCCTTGTACAGTCCTTTTTCACCTTGACTAAGCGTATCTCCAATTTTCAGATTTCCAGTGTCGTACAAGCCGACAATATCTCCAGGAAACGCTTCTTCTACCGTTTCTTTTTGCTGTGCCATAAAGGCGGTGGCATTTGAAAATCGAACTTGCTTATCTTGTCTGACATGGTAGTAATTACTTCCACGCTCAAATTTTCCTGAGCAGACCCGAACAAAGGCAATCCGATTTCTGTGTTTAGGATCCATGTTCGCATGAATTTTGAAAATGAATCCAGAAAACTTCTTTTCATCAGGAGTGATCTCTCTTTCCTCTGTCTCTCTTGCTCTTGGAGGAGGAGCGATCTGCGTAAAACAGTCCAACAGTTCTCGGACACCAAAATTGTTAACAGCACTGCCGAAAAATACAGGAGCTACTTCCCCATTAAGATATGTTTCTGAGTCAAATGGATCATACACCCCATTGACTAATTCGATCTCTTCTCTCAACTCTTTAACTGCGGACTCTGGCAGATACTTCTCAAGATTAGGATCATCCACTCCTTTAATTTCTACAACATCGGTGACCTTCTTCTGCTTGTTTGGCTCATAAAGATTCAGATTGTTTTCGTAAATATTGAATACGCCGCGAAGCGATTTTCCCATGCCGATTGGCCAACTCATCGGTCGTACTTTAATGTCTAGTTTTTCCTCGATCTCATCGAGTAACGTAAAGGCATCCTGTCCTTCTCGATCAAGTTTGTTGATGAAGCAAATGACCGGTGTCTTTCGCATTCGACAGACCTCCATCAATTTTTCCGTTTGCTCCTCTACACCCTTTACGCAATCAATGACCATGATCACGCTATCCACTGCGGTGAGTGTCCGATAGGTATCTTCAGCAAAATCTTTGTGACCTGGTGTATCAAGAATATTTATTTTAAGATCCTGATATTCAAATCCCATGACGGATGTTGCCACCGAAATCCCTCGTTGCTTTTCAATATCCATCCAGTCGGAACGAGTACCAATGTCAATCTTGTTTGACTTAACTGCACCCGCGGTTTGTATAGCCCCACCGAACAGGAGCAATTTTTCGGTCAAAGTCGTCTTTCCAGCATCTGGGTGAGCAATGATGCCAAAGGTTCTGCGCCGTGCTATTTCTTGTTCTAAAGTCATGCAATTGAATTGGCTGCAAAAGTATCTAGAAAAAAGAAGATGTTTCTTGTGACATAAAAGACATAGTTTCGTTCAATTAACTTTTAAAAATGAGCTCGATACAAGAAAGAAATTCGAAATACAGAAGCGATCTATTCAGACATTTGGATGGAATTGCTGTTGCCCCGACCGCCTATGAGCTTTACGTTAAGGGCGTGCTCGATTTTATACTTGAAGAATCGAAGAGTGAATTACAACTGATTGGGGAGAAGTTTGAAGCCAATCTGGGTTATCTCAATGTGGCACTTAAGGTTATTGCGTCTCAAGGTTGGATTGAGTATGATATTGCTAGCAATGGCAAGGCCATTAATATCTCAACCAATCAAAATAGTGAGCACGCATTTTCCACGATCTGCCATTATGAAGAGGTGGTTAAGCTTCTCAAATTCTCCGAAAGATTTCACAATAGACGATTTGAGAAAGAACCATTTGAATTTTGGAAGACGATTGCAGAGAAATACCAGAAGGGCTACATCTCGATAGCTGACGATCCGAGTTTAGCAAAGATTCAGAGGCAGATTCTAAAACATATTGAGGGTGTCTTGGTTGGACCAACAACAGTGTTGTTAGGGATGGGTGGAATGTTTCATAAGTACTTTATGGAGACATCATTCAGTCCCGATGAATACCATAAGGACCCCGAGAGTTTTAGAGAAATTTTAAATTTCTTCACATTTTTAGAGTGGTTTGAAAAAAAAGGCAAGACTTTCAAGTTTAGCGAGAAGGGACTTTTTTTTGCTAAAAGATCTTCTGCCTATGGAGTAACGGTATCCTATATCCCGACCTTCAGGTACTTGGATGATCTGATCTTTGGGAATCCGAAAATTCTAAGTGCCAAGGCAAACGAAAAAGAGAAGGGTGTAGATAGAGAAATGAATGTCTGGGGTAGTGGTGGAGCGCACGTAGCTTACTTCAAGAAAGTTGATGAGATCATCATTGAGTTGTTCAACAGACCAATTCATGAACAGCCTAGAGGGATTTTGGATATGGGATGTGGAAATGGCGCCTTTCTTATACATGTTTTCGATGTGATCTATCAACATACAAGACGAGGAGAACGGCTGGAGGAATTCCCGCTTTTTTTAGTGGGTGCAGATTTTAATGAAGCCGCTCTCGGCGTAACCAGGGAGAATCTTATAAACTCGGACGTTTGGGCAAAAGTGATTTGGGGAGATATCGGTAATCCTGATCAGTTAGCGCAGGACCTGAAAGAAAACTATGACATTAACCTTGGCGACTTGCTGAATGTTAGAACTTTTTTGGATCACAACAGAGTCTGGGAAAATGTTGAGATTGAACCTGAGAGTATAAGCATTTCAAGTGGCGCATTTGCATCGAATGGTGTACGTCTTGAAAATAATCAGGTCGAGGTTAATTTGAAACGCCATTTGGAGAAATGGAAACCCTATATTCAGAAATTTGGTCTGGTAATCATTGAGTTACATGGCTTGGATGCAAAATTGATTGCTCAAAATGTTGGAAAAACTGCATCTACAGCGTACGAGGCTACTCATGGTTTTTCAGATCAATACATACTGGAAATTGATAGTTTTGACAAAATAGTGCAAGATGCGGGGTTGAAAAGTGACATGCGATTCAGGTGCAAATTTCCTGACTCTGAACTATGTACCGTAAGTATTAACTACCTGATATGAGTAATTCCACTGAAAGAGATACATTCAATTTACCAGAACACCCTAAAAAGCGTAGAGATTGTAGGCGGTAGACAACAACGATGCGTCTATCAGGCAGCCATCGCAAAGAGTGCCACCATACCTAAGATCAAAGATCCCCAGCGGAGGACGAATGCGTATTTTGAAAGTAGTTGATATTCCATGTAGTAAAAAGACGAAAATAATGGCGTATTAGGTACCTGCTTTTATCCCTAAATTCATCTAAGCAAATAACCTATGGAACAAGACTTAAAGTAGCCTAAATAAGCATTTGCAATAGATCGTATGGATCATTTAGGTACTGGCCAAAAAAAATGTCCATTTTCGTTTCAAACACCAAACGTTTCTGGGTCAATCTCTTCAAAACATCTTTGGATTTTTACTACTTATTTATTCTCTGGTCTCAGCTTTCGAACGGCCGCTCCTGCTTGCCACATTTCAGATTCCTGAAGTTCTGTCAGCTCCTTTTCCAGCCCCACTCGGTAATCAACCTTTTCATTGGCTTCAATTGTGATTTTTGCCTCATTTCCGGTGGAGACACTATCGTACAAGTCTTCGAAAACAGGCGCAACAGCATCTCGGAATTTTTTCCACCAATCAAGCGCACCACGCTGTGCAGTAGTAGAGCAATTGGCATACATCCAGTCCATTCCATTTTCGGAAACGAGTGGATAGAGCGATTGCGTAGCTTCCTCTACGGTCTCATTGAATGCTTCGGAAGGGGAGTGTCCCTTTTTGCGTAGCAGATCATATTGTGCTGCAAACAAACCCTGAATCGCTCCCATCAAACTACCGCGCTCTCCGGTTAAATCGCTGTAAACTTCTCGTTTGAAGTTGGTCTCAAATAGGTACCCCGAACCGACCCCAATGCCCAAAGCAATGACGCGATCCCGAGCATTTCCTGTAGCATCTTGGTGCACAGCAAAAGAAGAGTTGAGCCCTTTTCCTGCCACAAACAATCGTCGCAATGAGGTACCTGAACCCTTTGGTGCCACAAGTATCACATCTACCTCCTCTGGAGGAAGGATGCCAGTTTGGTCACTGTAAGTGATTCCGAATCCATGCGAGAAATAAAGTGCCTTGCCTGCAGTTAAGTACTTTTTTACCACCGGCCATTGTTCTATCTGACCAGCGTCAGAAAGCAAATACTGTATGATGGTTCCTTTGTCGCAGGCCTCCTCGATTTCAAACAAATCCTTTCCTTCTACAAATCCATCGTTTACCGCCTTGTCCCAGGAGGTACCGCCTTTCCTTTGCCCAACAATAACGTTGATGCCATTGTCTCGTAAATTCAATGCCTGTCCTGGCCCTTGCACGCCATAGCCAATGACTGCGACCGTTTCATTCTTTAGTGTTTCTTGTGCTTTTGCTAGCGGGAATTCCTCTCTGGTTACTACTTCTTCCAGTGTTCCGCCAAAATCTATTTGTGCCATCTTCTCTAGTTTTATCTGTTTTAAAAATCTTTAATACTTCGTTTGTTTGATCTGGAGTTTTCCAGCTCTTTAATGAATGCTTCTGTTTTTCGTGTTGATTTAGAAATAGCCACTCGGCCTGAGCGAACAAATTCCAAAATGCCGTACGGTTCTAACTCGAGGTACAGTTTATGTGTCTCTTCTTTCGTGCCGGTTTTTTCAAGGAACAGATGGTTCTTGTCGGTCTCCACCACTTTGACTCCGCTGTTTCGGATGAGTTCTTCAATCTCTCCGTTCTTTTCCAACAGCTCAGCGGAAATTTTGTATAGCGCAATTTCCCGGTAAGTGATCTCGTCTTCCTCGTACACAAAGGCACCTAGTACGTCTACTAGTTTTCGTATTTGTCTGACCACCTTGTCCAACTGCTCTTTGGTTTCGGTGGCTACCAGTGTGTATCTGGAAACACCCTTTACTTCCGTGCTGGAAACATTCAAGCTACCAATGTTGATCTTCCGCCGACTGAAAATAATGGTCAGCCTATTGAGCAAGCCAGGTTTATCTTCAGTTAAAACCGAGAGTGTGTATTCTTTCGCAGCTTCCATCGTCATTCAAGTCTTATATCGGATACACTGCTGCCCGTGGGCACCATTGGAAATACATTTTCTTCTTTTTCCACCACAACTTCTAGTAGAGAGGGGCCTTCTGCTGAAAGCCAGGTTTGGATTGCGTCGTTGAGTTCCGCTCTTTCTGAGACTTTCTTCGCAGCTATGTTGTAACTCGCAGCCAAGGCTACAAAATCAGGATTGGCCATTTCGGTAAATGAATACCTGCGGTCAAAAAAGAGCTCTTGCCACTGACGAACCATTCCAAGGAAATTGTTATTCAAAATCAGGATCTTGACATCAATGTTGTATTGCATGATGGTGCCGAGTTCCTGAACGGTCATCTGAAATCCACCATCTCCTATGATGGCAATAACCTGTCGCTGAGGTGATCCCATTTTTGCTCCCAGAGCGGCAGGCAGACAAAACCCCATGGTGCCTAAACCACCAGAGCTAATGTTGCTTCTGATCTCATCAAATTGGTAATACCTGCTAGCCACCATCTGATGCTGACCAACATCTGTGACCACAATTGATTGTCCTTTGGTTGCTTCCGAAATTCGATGGATCACTTCGGGCATCTTCAGTTCACCCTTTGCTGGGAAAAGGGCATCTGATTTTATTTTTTCATGTTCGAGCGCATCGCAATCCCTAAACTCCTGTATCCAATCTTTGTGCGTGTTTGCCAGTAATAAAGGGGTCAAAAATCTCAGTGCTTCCTTAGCGTCGGCGTTTATAGCCACCTCTGTTTGTACGTTTTTGTCAATCTCAGCGGGGTCCAATTCGATGTGAATGACTTTGGCCTGCTTGGCGTACGTGTTCACATCGCCTGTTACACGGTCGTCGAATCGCATGCCAACTGCGATTAGCACATCGCACTCATTTGTTTTAATGTTGGGCCCATAGTTGCCATGCATGCCTGTGTAGCCCACATAAAGGGGGTGTTTCGTTGAGACCGCCGACAGGCCTAGCAAAGTGGAGGCTACAGGCAAGCCCGCTTTTTGGATAAAGTCTTGGAATTCTCCTTCTGCACCAGAAAGCATCACGCCTTGCCCTACAATTACCAATGGCTTTTTTGCTTCATTGATCAGATCAGCTGCTTCCATCACTTTTTCAACATCTACTTTCGGGTAGGGCTGATAGCTTCGAATTTTTTCACACCGTGTATACTCAAAGTCCATCAATTGCTGCTGCGCATCTTTGGTGATGTCGATCAGCACCGGGCCAGGTCTGCCGGATGTGGCGATGTAGAATGCCCGCGAAATAGCGTAGGGAATCTCTTCCGCGCTGGTTACTTGAAAATTCCATTTCGTTACGGGCATGGAAATACCAATGATATCTATTTCCTGAAAGGCATCACTTCCCAGCAAGTGACTGGCTACTTGCCCAGTGATGCACACCAAAGGCGTAGAATCGATTTGAGCGTCCGCGATTCCTGTAATAAGATTCGTTGCTCCCGGACCTGAGGTCGCAAAGCAAACACCGACTTTCCCTGAAGCTCTTGCGTACCCCTGGGCGGCATGGACTGCACCTTGCTCGTGCCTGGATAATACATGGACCAACTCATCTTCATGCCCATACAATGCATCGTAAATTGGCATGATGGCTCCCCCTGGATATCCAAAAATGGTTTCCACTTTTTCCTGTAAAAGACTTTTCAATAAGGCCTCAGATCCAGTGATGGTTTTCTTTTCTTCTTTTACTTCTAATAGTGCTTCCATGCTATTTATCCGTTACGCATCCTTCGGATGCGGATGAAACAAGTTTGGCGTATTTGTAAAGTGATCCACGACTGACTTTCAATGGGGGAGGTGCCCAGCCCTTGCGTCGTTCCTTGAGTTGTGCTTCTGTCAAATCAGCTTCAATGGTCTTTGCCGAGGCATCGATGGTGATCAAGTCTCCATCTTTTAGGAGAGCGATGCTTCCACCAGCCTGTGCTTCTGGCGTGATGTGGCCAACCACAAAACCGTGGGTTCCACCAGAAAATCTTCCGTCGGTAATCAAGGCTACCTCTTTCCCCAATCCAGCTCCCATGATCGCGGCAGTAGGTTTCAACATTTCGGGCATACCTGGACCGCCCTTTGGTCCTTCGTAGCGGATGACGATCACATCTCCTTTTTCGATTTGACCAGCCCTGATTCCTTCGTTGGCCTCAAACTCACTGTCAAATACCTTCGCCTTGCCACTGAAAATCAAGCCTTCTTTTCCCGTGATTTTTGCCACGGCTCCTTCTGTTGCCAGGTTTCCATGCAAAATGGAAATATGGCCTGTCGCTTTGATCGGAGCGGAGAGTTTCTTCACAACTTCTTGCGATGCTTTCATGGAAGGGACTGCGTCAAGATTTTCTCGAATGGTGCTACCCGTGACAGTCAGGCAATCACCATGCAGCATGTCGTTTTCCAGCAGGTATTTCATCACCGCCGGGATGCCGCCGATTTCATGGACATCTTCCATTAAGAATTTCCCACTGGGTTTCAGGTCAGCGAGGAATGGCGTTTTGTCACTGATCCGCTGAAAATCCGCCAGGGTGAAGTCAATTCCCGCCGAATCTGCAATTGCAAGAAAATGAAGGACTGCGTTCGTGGAACCACCAAGAACAGTGACCATGGTGATGGCATTCTCTAGCGATTTTTTACTAACGATATCGGAAGGTTTGAGGTCTAACTTCAAAAGGTTCATCGTGGCCTTGCCGGCTGCTTCACATTCTGTTACTTTCTCCTGGCTTACCGCAGGGTTGGAAGAATTGTAGGGAAGTGCCATGCCCATAGCTTCTATCGCGGATGCCATTGTGTTTGCTGTGTACATCCCCCCGCAGGCACCGGCTCCCGGACAGGCGTTCTTAATGACCTGCTTGAATTGTGTCTCATCGATCTTCCCTGCCACCCTTTCTCCCCAAGCTTCAAAGGCGGAAACCACATCTAGTTTCTTGTCATTAAGACAGCCAGAAGCAATCGTTCCGCCATAGACAAGTACGGAAGGCCTATCGAGTCGTAGCATTGCCATCAATGCGCCAGGCATGTTTTTATCACATCCGACCACTGTAACAAGCCCGTCGTAGCTCATGCCCTGGACCACAGTTTCCATGGAGTCGGCGATGATGTCTCGTGAAGGAAGGGAGTATCGCATGCCAGGTGTGCCCATGGAGATACCGTCGCTCACTCCGATCGTATTGAAGATAAGACCAACGCCAGCAGCGTCATTCACTCCTTTCTTGACATGTTCCGCCAAACCATTCAGATGCATGTTGCAAGGGTTGCCCTCGTAACCAGTACTGGCTACACCAACAAGTGGCTTCTTAAAGTCATCATCGGTCAGGCCAATGGCATGTAGCATCGCTTGTGCCGCAGGCTGCGTGGGATCTTGGGTGACTGCTTTACTGTATTTGTTTAGTTCTTCCATTCTGAATTTTGGCTATAAAAAAACCCTTCTCAATTCGAGAAGGGTTTCAATTTTTTGTACCAAATATCCTTCTCATCTCATCGTGCGAATAAAAATGACGTTCATAATCAGGACGATATTTGAAGGTATATTTTGCATTCTTTTTGTTGCCGTTTACTTTTTGTCCTTAGATGTTTCAAAGCTGTGTCATTTTGATTCTGTTTCATGGACCTCAATTTGAAAAAACCCCTTCTCGTGGAGCGAGAAGGGATCTACATTTAACTAACTCAGCTCGGTAAATCATGAGGTTTACCTGAGCTGTTTCTTGGATTCTTCGTTGTCATATGATGCAGTTTTGAGACATCTTAATCGAGTCATTCTTCATTTCCATAACGCCTTGCTCCTCTATGAAGCAAGTGATCAAATCTCCAACCTTGGAGCACGCATGAGTTTCAGCATCATTGGCAATGTCTTGCGTTACAATCCCATTTTCAATAGCCCAGTTCACACCACCTCTAATCAGCTCTGCCTCTTCGTGGAGTTTGAAGTGATCGTACATCATCGCAACGGATAGAATGGTGGCCATCGGATTTGCAATATCCAGACCCTTGGCCTGTGGATACGAACCATGAATGGGTTCAAACATCGCCGTCTTTTTGCCAACGGAAGCGGAAGCCAACATTCCCAATGAGCCTGTAATTACACTGGCTAAGTCAGAAATTATATCACCAAACATATTTTCAGTTAGAATTACATCAAAACTTGATGGAGCTAACATTATTTGCATAGCGGCATTGTCGACAAACATGTGGTCTACTTCAACATCAGGATATTCCGCACTGATGTCTTGCACCACTCTTCGCCAGAGACGAGATGTTTCCAAAACGTTTGCCTTGTCTACCAGTGTAAGTTTCTTTCTTCTACTGGACGCAGCTTCAAAGGCTTGATAGGTGATTCGAGAAATTTCATGTGAAGTGTATGTGCAGAGGTCGCTGGCGCTGTTTTTATCTTCAGAGAGCGTTTTTTCTCCAAAATAGATTCCGCTGGTCAGCTCTCGGTAAATGACAAGATCAACATTATCAAGTAATCGTTCTTTCAAGGGAGAGACCTCTTTTAGAATATCGTAAGTCGAGATCGGACGAATGTTAGAGAAAAGTTCAAGGGTTTTCCTGAGTTTTAGCAGGCCTTGCTCCGGACGAACTTTCAACGTAGGATCGTTGTCATACTTCGGATCTCCGATTGCTCCAAGTAATATGGCATCACTTTTTTCGCATTGTTTGAGAGTTTCTGTGGTGATGGCCTCTCCGGTTGCATCGATACTTACTGCACCCATCAACGCTTCTTCCAACTTGAAGTCATGATCAAAAACTGCATTCACAGCTTCAATGACCTTGACCGCCTGGGTCACTACTTCAGGGCCAATTCCGTCACCAGGCAATACTGTTATATTCTTCTTCATTCGATTACGCTACTTTTTTTTCGTACGCTTCAATCTCACTACGGAGGTTGATTAAATATTGTGTTTCGTCCACTCCATTAAGTAGACATTCCTTTTTGAATGGGGAGATGTCAAACGACACTTTTAAATTGATTTCCGAGACAGTCACTTCTTGTTCCTTTAGGTCTATCTCAATTTGAGTCTCTGGTTTGCTGGAAATCACGTTCATTAGTTCCTGGAGAATGTCAGGACTTACCTCAACTGGAAGAATGCCATTGTTGTAGGCGTTCCCTTTAAATATGTCGGCAAACTGTGAAGAAATAACTGCACGTATTCCCTGACCAGCTACTGCCCAGGCTGCGTGCTCTCGACTAGATCCACATCCGAAATTGTTACCTGCGACCAACACCTCAGCTCCTTCTCGCCCAGGTTTGTTTAGCTCGAATGTTTCATTGGGAGTCCCATCGTCCTTGTACCTCCAGTTGTAGAAAAGATTTTTTCCATATCCTTCCTTATCCACTTGCTTTAGAAATTTCGCAGGAATAATCTGGTCCGTGTCGATGTTTTGAATGGGTAACGGTACGGCTATTGAATTGATTTTCATGCTGGTTCCATCATGGTGGTTGGATCTGTTACTTTCCCCGTTATCGCAGAGGCTGCAGCGGTAAGTGGTGAGGCAAGAATTGTTCTCGCACCCGGTCCTTGTCTTCCTTCAAAATTTCGATTGGAGGTAGAAACACAGAGCGAACCGGAAGGAATTTTGTCATCATTCATCGCCAAACAGGCTGAGCATCCTGGTTCTCTAAACTCAAATCCTGAATTCAGAAAAATCTTATCTAATTTTTCTTCGATGGCTTGCGCTCGTACCTTCATTGATCCGGGCACCACCCACACATTGACATGATCTGCTTTGGTTTTTCCTTCTACCATCTTAGCAACAGCTCGTAAGTCTTCGATTCTTCCATTCGTGCAGCTGCCGATAAATACATAGTCTATCTTTTGATCTGAAATAAGCTCAGTGCTATCAAATTTCATGTAAGCAAGTGCCTTTTCGGAAAGGTGTTTTGAGGAGCCGATTTTTGCATTCAAATTGATGCCTGTATCGGGAGCTGTTCCACAAGTGACCATGGGAGAGATGTCCGCTGCATCGAGTAGGACCTCCTTGTCAAATTGTGAATCTTCGTCGGAATTTAACTTGAACCAAGACTCAATTTTTTCATTCGAGACTGCTGTTCTGCTTGTTACATAATCTACTGTGGTTTGGTCTATGCCCACCATTCCTCCACGCGCCCCCATTTCAATGCTCATGTTACAGACTGTCATTCGCTCCTCCATGGAGAAGTTCCGAAAAACCTCTCCTGAGTACTCGACGAAGTATCCTGTCGCTCCTTCTGTTCCAAGGTGAGAGATGATGTATAGAATCACATCCTTTGCTGTCACACCATGTTTTAACGCTCCATTCACTTCAATTTTCATTGTCTTAGGCCTGTTCAGCACTAGACTTTGTGAAGCCAAAACCTGCTCTACCTGAGTGGTGCCAATACCAAAAGCAAGGGTGCCAAACGCACCGTGAGTCGAGGTGTGACTGTCACCACAAACGATCGTCATTCCTGGTTGGGTGATTCCAAGGTCTGGGCCGATGATGTGTACGATGCCCTGATTTTCGTGGCCCATGCTGTATAGCTCAATGCCGAACTCTTTACAATTTCTTTCAAGAGAGGCGACCTGATTCGCAGACTCAGGATCTTTTATTGGATCTTTTTGATTGATTGTGGGAACATTGTGATCTGCAGTCGCTAGACATTTTCCAGGTCGGAACACGCCAACTCCTCGCTCCTTAAGCCCATCAAATGCTTGCGGACTTGTCACTTCATGTATGAAATGCTGATCAATGTAAACGACATCCAATTCATGGGAGATATTTTTCACCACGTGCTGATCCCAGATGTTGTCAAACAAAGTCTCCGACATTATGCGTAAGTTTTTATGTTTTGAAAAATCTCATGGAGATGCGACGTTTCTACGCGCTTCACTCTGTCAGCCACGAGTAAGAACTCTTTGTAAGCTGTTTTCACAGCCTCTACTTCCAGTTGATACCCTAGCTTTTTTGCGTGATAGTTCAGTGCTGCTCTTCCGCTTCTAGCCGTTAAAATGATTTCAGAGCCCGCTGCTCCAACTTCTTCGGGATCGATAATTTCGTAGGTCTCTCGGTTTTTGATCACTCCGTCCTGATGGATTCCAGAGGAATGCGCAAAGGCATTCGACCCTACAATTGCTTTGTTGGGTTGAACGGGCATGTTCATCATTTTCGAGACATTCTTACTCACTGAAGTGATCTGCCGTGTGTCAATACGATGTTGTACGCCTATTTGTCTGTGCTGATTTATGATCATCACAACTTCCTCCAAAGAAGTGTTGCCTGCACGCTCTCCTATTCCGTTAATAGTACATTCCACTTGTCGGGCTCCGGCAAGGACTCCTGCAATACTATTGGCAGTGGCCAAACCTAAATCATTGTGGCAGTGAGTCGATAAAATGGCTTTGTCAATATTGGGAACGTTGTTCGCCAGATAGGCGATTTTTTCACCAAACTGCCCTGGAAGGCAGTAGCCCGTTGTATCAGGGACGTTTATCACATCGGCCCCAGCGTCAATGACCGCTTCGACTATTCGCGCCAAAAACTCATTGTCTGTTCGTCCTGCATCTTCAGCGTAGAACTCCACTTCAGCTACTTGATTTTTCGCATATTTAACTGCATGAACAGCACGTGCTAAAATTTCGTCTTGTGTTGAATTCAACTTGAATTTGATGTGTGATTCGGAAGTTCCAATTCCAGTGTGAATTCTAGGATTGACAGCATGCTTCAAAGCTGCGGCTGCAACGTCAATGTCCTCGTCTACCGCTCTTGATAATCCGCAAATCGTAGATTCTTTAATCTCGGCTGCCAGCAGTGAAACGGATTTGAAATCTTCGGGGCTTGAGACTGGAAATCCTGCTTCGATAATATCTACCCCGAGGCTTTCCAGCTGGTAAGCAACTTCGAGTTTTTCTTCACTTTTTAGTTGACAACCAGGGACCTGTTCACCGTCGCGAAGGGTAGTATCAAAAACATAAAGTTTGTTCATATTCGGATCGGTGTATTTTTACAGCCTTTACAAAAATGAATAGGGAAGGTTCGAGACTGAAAACAATAAGTAGGGGACTTACATTGATTCAAATTGAATGTTTGAAATGTAACAGACAGATAGTCAATCACTTAATTAAGGTAAAAAACACTTGTCCAAGCAATTATCATATCAACTCTTTAACCTTATAAAGAGACTTACAAAGGCCGAAAAGAGGCATTTCAAGCTATATGCAAGTCGCAATATTTCTGAAAAAGAGACATTGACAATCAAGCTTTTCGATGTTTTGGATCGACAGAAGGACTATAATGAGAAAAAAATTAACCAGTCCTTTCCAGCACTGAAATCCAACACACTGTCAAATCAGAAGGCCCATTTGTACGAACTATTGCTTGGAAGTTTGAGACTCGTCCACCACAACGATCCGAAGATTAGGATAAAGGAGTTGATCAGCTATGCGGATGTGCTTCATTTGAAAGGCCTCTACCGTCAGAGCTTAGGTCAACTCCAAAAGGCAAAGCAGTTGGCGGAGACTCATCAGGTAGACCTTTTAAGGTTGGAAATTATTGAGCTCGAGAAGCAAATCGAGTCAAGGTACGTGACGAGAAGTCATTCGGACCGAGCCGAAGAACTGATTAAGGAATCGAGGGAATTGAGAAAGAAATTTTACTTTCAAGGTTCCTGGTCAGATATGGCACTTAGTATGTATGACTACTACTTGAAATTTGGACATACCAAAAATCAGGAAGAGCACAGCAGGATCCATTCGTTTTTTCATGAAAACATCCCTGATGAGCAGGAGTCAGAAATCATCCATGCCTATCAGTGCTACGTCTGGTTTTACTACATCACGCAAGACTTTGTTCAGTGCTATCGCTATGCGCGAAAGTGGTGTGATTTGTACGAAAAAGATGAGATACTATCGGGAAATGAACCTGAGATGTACCTTCGAGGTCTTCACAACTCACTGTCAGCACTTTACTATTGTGACGATGGTCCAAGGTTTAGAAAAGAGTTAAAAAAACTTGAAGATTTTGTCGAGCAGAGAAATGATGGATTCAACGAAAATCAGCTCACGCAGGCATTTATCTATCTTGAAACAGCCAAACTAAATCTCTTTTTCATAGAGGGAAAATTTACCGATGGCGCGGAGTATTGCAAGAGTTTTGAGAAAAGGATGAAGGACCAGAAAGATAAATTGGACATTCATCGCGTGATGGTTTTCCATTATAAAATGGCCAGCTTGAAATTTGGAAGTGCTGACTTTCATGGGGCTGTTCAACACTTGAATTTTATTATCAACCACCCAAATCTTGCACTCAAAGAAGACATTCAGTGTTTTGCGAGAATTCTAAATTTGATTGTTCACTATGAACTTGGAAATGATGACTTAATTGATTTTCAAATCAAATCAACCTACCGCTTTCTCTTGAAATTGAAGGATTATCAGAAAGTGCAGTCTGCAATTTTTGGCTTCTTGAAAAAGTCAGTGTACATGGACAGAAAGCAGTTGATTCCAAATTTTAAGTCCTTGCGAGAGGAGCTGATCGAGATTCTGAAAGATCCGTACGAGCGAAGACCGACATTGTACCTTGATGTTATCTCGTGGCTAGAAAGTAAGATCGAGAATAAGCCGGTGGAGCAAGTTATCAGAGCAAAGAAGAAATAAAAAAGCCATCTCATGTGAATGAGATGGCTTTTAATTGTTTTTTGTCGGAATTATCCGATTGTTACTCTTTTGAATTCTGAAACGGTCAGTCCTTTTGAAATTCCGTCCAAGTATTGTGTGATTGTTTGAGAATTGTCTTTCACGAATGACTGACTAAGTAGTGTATTTTCCTTGAAAAATTTATTCAACTTTCCAAGTGCAATTTTTTCTACCAAATCTTCCGGCTTTCCTTCTTGTCTAGCCTGATCTTTCCCAATCTCAACTTCTTTTTCAACAACAGAAGCATCAACACCATCTTTATCAACTGCTACTGGATTCATAGCTGCGATTTGCATTGCAACATCTTTTCCTGCCTCGACTACATCACTTCCATTTACGTTAGAAAGTGCTACCAGCACTCCCAACTTGGAGTTTGAGTGAATGTAAGGAACAACAGCTTCTCCTGAAAGTAATTCAAATGCCTTTACTTCCAATTTCTCTCCAATTTTCCCTGTGAGCTCAACGATCTTCTCTCCAACGGAGAGATCACCCAAGCTCATTGCATTCAAAGCGTCTGCATCAGCAGGCTTTTGAGCAAATGCTAATTCTGCGATTTGATTTCCCAAGGCAACAAATTCTTCGTTTTTAGCAACAAAGTCTGTTTCACATGTAAAAGCCACAAGTGCTCCTTCAGTTCCAGCGTCGTTTGTTTTTGCAAATACTACGCCTTCTGAAGTTTCTCTGTCTGCTCTTGAAGCTGATACTTTCTGACCTTTTTTTCTAAGTAACTCAATTGCTTTGTCAAAATCCCCATCTGCTTCTGTGAGTGCTTTTTTGCAGTCCATCATACCTGCGCCAGTCATTTGGCGAAGCTTGTTTACGTCTTGTGCTGTGATAGCCATCTTTATAAATATTTTATGTTTCTAATGCTGTTAAATAAAAATTGAATCCCGATAGCCATCGGGATTCAATCTTCACTTGGAGATACCCCAAAGTCTTACTCTGCTACTTCTGGTTTTTCGTCCACTGCTTTTTTTGCAGCTTCCTCTTCAGCTACTGCTTGCTCCTCTTTGTCTTTCTTTCTTTCAGCCAAAGCAGTTTCCAACTGAGCTCCTACATATTGCGTGATCAACTGAATTGATTTGAACGCATCGTCATTCCCAGGAATCGGGTGATCGATTTTGTTAGGATCTGAATTGGTATCAACGATTCCAAAAACAGGGATATTTAATTTCTGAGCTTCTGCAATTGCAATGTGCTCCCTTTTAATATCTACAACGAATAGAGCTGCTGGCAATCTGTTTAGATCCGCAATCCCACCCAGTACTTTTCTAAGCTTGTCCTTCTCACGAGTCATCATCAAGCGCTCTCTCTTTGCAAGATTCGTGTATGACTCATCTTTCATCATCTTCTCCATTGAATTCATTTTCTTCAATGATTTTCTGATCGTCGCAAAGTTTGTGAGCATTCCGCCCAACCATCTTTCAGTGACATAAGGCATTTTTAGTTTTTGTGCCTCCGTCTCAACTACTTCTTTTGCTTGCTTCTTGGTTGCAACAAACATCACCTTTCTCCCTGATCGCACGATCGCCTGTAGCGATTGAATTGCATCGTCAAGACAAACCAATGTTTTGTGAAGGTCAATTATGTGGATGCCGTTCTTTTCCATGAAAATGAAAGGAGCCATTGCTGGGTTCCACTTTCTAGTAAGGTGTCCGAAGTGTACACCTGCATCCAATAAATCTTTATGTTCTAATTTTTTCATTCTAGCTTTTGCTCAATCTTAACGTTTACTGAACTGGAATCTTCTTCTCGCTTTTCTTCTTCCGTATTTCTTACGCTCCACCATTCTGGAATCTCGCGTTAAGAAACCTTCAGACTTCAATGGAGGTCTGAATTCTGCATCCACCTCTGTGAGTGCTCTTGCGATTGCAAGTCTCACGGCTTCTGCCTGGCCAGAAGGACCACCGCCTACTACATTCACAGTTATGTCGAAATTTCCATCCTGCTCAACTTTCACAAGTGGCTGCTTCACGATGGTTTGGAGGATTTCAGAAGGGAAGTAAACTTTAAACTCTCGATTGTTTACTTGAATCTCACCTTTCCCACTCGTCATATAGATACGAGCTACCGAGGTTTTTCTCCTTCCTAACGTATTAATTCTATCCATTCAGATTTAAAATTTTACTTCTTTTGGTTGTTGTGCGCCATGAGGATGCTCTGCACCTTCATACACATGTAGATTGTTGAAAAGCTGTCTTCCCAGTCTATTGATAGGAAGCATTCCTCTAACCGCTTTTTCCACCAAAATGGTAGAAGATTTGGCTTTCACCTGAGTAGGTGTTTCGATTCTTTGGCCTCCCGGATATCCCGTGTGACGCACATATTGCTTGTCCGTCCATTTCTTTCCAGTTAACCTCACTTTGTCTGCGTTGATGACAATTACGTTATCACCACAATCCATGTGAGGTGTGTATCCAGGCTTGTGTTTGCCTCTGATCATCTTTGCAACCTCACTTGCCATTCTTCCAAGTACCTGAGAATCAGCGTCTACAATGACCCAATTCTTTTCGGCGGTTGCCTTATTTAATGATACAGTTTTAAAGCTGTTAGTATCCAATTTTCTATTGATTTTATAGTATCAAAATCCTCTTCTTTCGAAAAGGGACACAAAAGTAGGATTTTCATTTTAGAAATCAAATAGGGATGTCCTAATTATGTTCGGTTATTCGTAATTACAGTACTTGTCAAGCTTAATGACCAGTTCCTCGAAAAAGAAAGAATATTGCGGACTTAAACACGTATCATTGTTATAATACATGGAATCTGATTAGTATTTAATAGATTCAATAGAACCACTAATGAAACTATCTATGGAGGACTTAAAAGATCAACTTGCGCGGTACTTGCGACTGTGTTCTGTTGCAGGAATTTTCCTTCTTAGTCTTTCTTTTTCTAATGCCCAGACCAGAACTTCTGTACAATCAGGTAACTGGTCAACCGCATCTACCTGGGATTGCACCTGTGTTCCGGGTACTACTGAAGATGCGGTTATAGCATCTGGTCATACAGTAACTCTAACTGCTGCGACTACAATCAACAATTTTACCATCAACTCGGGAGGAATATTTGACTATGATGGGAATACGCTGACTGCTAATGGAACGGTTACCCCATTTATTTCAGATCAGACTGGAGATTGGGGAACAAATGGGACATGGTTGAACGGATCGGCACCTGGAACCTCAGATAGAGTAATTATTGTAAAAGGTCATACTGTGAATGCAAATAATGATGAAGCAAGTGACCTAACTATCGATGCTGGAGCTGTGCTTGACACTGATAATAATAAGGATATAACAGTCACGTCTGCTCTGACCGTAAATGGAACTTTATTACTAGATAAGATGGGCGATGACCTCATCTTGTCAACGGGGCCTGTTACTTTGTCTGGTACTGGCACCATCGATGGAGCTTTAGCTGTTGAAGGAATCAATGTGAATGTTGCGACGACGGTGTCTTCTGGTTCTGATCTCACGGTTTTCAATGACGTGGTTATTGCAACGGGCATTACCCTGACAATTACAGGAGCATTGGTAG
>JBDWQX010000126.1:0-6634 GCA_039986395.1 Cyclobacteriaceae bacterium | reverse complement strand
GTCACCATCATCCAGAAGCGAATAGAGCTCGATGATATCCTCATCTTCTTCGAAGTCCTGAATAGTGATATTCCGTTCCAGAAAAATTGACAACGCTGGGGTTGCTTGAACATTCACACCTTGCTGTGCTAGCTCTTTGGCCCGCTTCACAATTTCTATGAGCATGACCTCAGCGGATACGGCAACCTTATGGAGATATACTTGCCAGTACATGAGCCGTCTGGCATTTAGGAAATTCTCGATACTATAAATTGCTTTCTCTTCAACCACAAGTTCGTCGTCCACGACTTCCAGCATTTTTATGATCCTCTCTGAACCAATCATTCCCTCATGTACACCTGTGAAAAAACTATCCCGTTTTAAGTAGTCCAGACGATCAAGATCCAACTGACTTGAAATCAAGTGATGGAAAAATGGACGGTGATAGTTTCCCTGAAACATCTCAATGGCCAGGCTAAGGTCATGACTTTTCTCCTTGTTAAGACGTTGCATCATCCACAAACTCAGTTGTTCATG
Organism: Cyclobacteriaceae bacterium; assembly: GCA_039986395.1. Classification (GTDB taxonomy): domain Bacteria; phylum Bacteroidota; class Bacteroidia; order Cytophagales; family Cyclobacteriaceae; genus Ekhidna. Next base: position 6,118 of record JBDWQX010000126.1, on the reverse strand, counting down.
AGTTACGCCGTTTAATAGAGAGAATTCGAGCGTGTGTGAAAAAGGACCATGTCCAACGTCATGAAGAAGAATAGCCACAAGCGCAGCATTGTATTCCTTGGTAGAAATTTCATGTCCCTTGCTTTCAATGCTTGTTAGTGCTTTGTCCATCAAGTGCATTGCACCTATTGCGTGATGGAACCTCGTGTGCTGCGCACCAGGATACACGTAATCGGTTAGGCCAAGCTGTTTAATACGCCTTAGTCTTTGAAAGTAGGGGTGCTCAATAATGTCAAAAATGAGTTCGTTCGGTATGTTAATGAACCCATATACCGGATCATTTAAGATTTTCTTTTTGTTCAAATCGACTATGGGTTTGATCTTTTGTCCAAAGCTAAGGGCAACTTGCAGTTACAAGTTATCCATGAATTGGAAATCAATTAGCAGGTTGTATATAACTTTCTTCTTTATTGTAAAAAGTAGTACAAACAATCAATGCAAAAATATAAGATTTTGTGGGCGGACGATGAGATTGAGTTGCTTAAGCCACACATCCTTTTTTTAGAGCAAAAAGGATATCACATGACACCAGTGAACAGTGGATCGGATGCACTGGAGGAGATCGATCATAGCCCGTTTGATTTGGTTTTTCTTGATGAGAACATGCCTGGGATGACGGGCTTAGAAACGTTGAATTACATTAAGTCCACACATCCAAGTCTTCCAGTGGTCATGATCACCAAGAATGAAGCTGAGGAGATTATGGAGGAAGCGATTGGGGCAAAGATTGCAGACTACCTGATTAAACCGCTAAATCCAAATCAAATCTTACTGTCCGTGAAAAAGATCTTGGATAATAAGCGGATCATATCGGAGAAGACGAACCTTGGCTACCAGAAGGAATTTCAAAAGCTTGCCATGAATGTGATGGATGCGCAGGATTACCATGACTGGAAGGAAGTTTATCGGAAGCTTGTGTACTGGGAGTTGAAAATTGATGAGACCGAAGATCGAAGTATGGTTGAGGTGTTGAATACTCAAAAATCTGAAGCTGACGGTGCGTTCTCCGATTTCATCACCTCAAATTATCAAGATTGGATTAGTGAACCAGATATTCCCAGACCAGTGATGTCGCACAACCTCCTGAAGAAAAAGGTGTTTCCTGAAGTAGGTGATGAACCCGTCTTTCTGATTGTGATTGACAACTTAAGATATGATCAATGGAAGATAATCGAACCTGAGATTTCAGAGCTCTTCACTATTGATTCTGAAGAATTTTACTATTCAATTTTACCAACAACTACCGCGTATGCACGAAACTCCCTTTTTGGAGGGATGCTGCCGCTAGAAATATCTAAACGATATCCCGACCTTTGGGTAGGAGAAGATTCCGATGATGGAAAGAACCTGCACGAGCAAGATTTGTTGGAGGCTAACCTTGCTCGAAACGGTGTAAATGTTAAGTCGAGTTATCACAAAATCTTGAAGGCAGAGCAAGGGAAGCAGCTTACCGAATCGATTAAAAACCTGCTGGGTAATCCATTAAATGCTATCGTTTACAACTTCGTTGACATGCTTTCGCATGCTAGGACCGACATGCAGATGATTAGAGAGCTTGCACCTGACGAATCAGCCTACCGATCCTTAACTAAATCCTGGTTTTCGCACTCCACCTTTTATGACACGCTCAAAGCGCTGTCGAACTTGAAAGTAAAAGTGATGATTACGACCGACCATGGCACGATAAGGGTGAATCGAGCACAAAAGATTGTCGGAGATAAAAGTACGAATACAAATCTTAGGTACAAGGTTGGCAGAAATTTGAATTTTGACGAGAAGAGTGTGTATTACACCCGCGAACCCGAAAAAATCGGACTCCCAAAAACTAATCTTAGTTCAGCGTTTGTCTTTGCAAAAGAGGATCATTTTTTTGCATACCCAAATAACTACAATCACTATGTTCGATTCTATAAAGACACTTTTCAGCATGGGGGAATCTCGATGGAGGAAGTGATTATTCCTTTCGTCAGACTTTCGAACAAGTAATGGATTTCAAATACTCAGAGGGGGAACTTGGAAGCGTCTCAAAAAACCTACTTACTACATTTTCAAGTGTCAACGTCTGGCTTTTTGAAGGTGAGATGGGTGCTGGAAAAACGACCCTGATCAAGGCTATTTGCTCACAGCTTGGCGTAGTAGATGATATGAGTTCTCCAACATTTTCTATTGTAAATGAATATTTAGCAAAACCAAACGACGTGCTGTATCATTTTGATTTCTACCGGATGGAGGATTCTCAAGAGGCAGTCAAAATCGGAATTGAGGATTATTTTTTTTCAGGGAGTCGATGTTTTATTGAGTGGCCTGAGGTAGTCAAGGAATTTTTACCAGATAAATACGTGGAAATAAGCATTAAATTAGTAGACGGTAATACCAGAAACCTAACCGCAACGCTCAATGAACCAACCCTCTGAAAGTGGATTTGCAAAGCTGGCACAAGAGCAAGGCCTGTATACCCAGGAAGCACCTGCGAAAATCAAGAAGAATAGTCAATCACTTCAGATTGGTGTTCCAATGGAGTTGGCGTTGCAGGAGAATAGAGTGCCACTAAAACCTGCTTCTGTTGAGGTATTGGTTCAAAATGGACATGAGATTGTTATAGAAAGCGGGGCCGGAGATTCAGCCAACTTTAGCGATCAGGAGTATAGTGAGGCAGGTGCTCAGATTGCACGTAATTCCAAGCAAGTATTTGAGTCGCAAATTGTTCTCAAAGTTGAACCGCCAACCATTGATGAAATCAAACTAATGAAGAATGGCAGCATTTTGATTTCAGCATTTCAATCAGGAAGACAGACAGCAGAATACCTTGAAGCAATTAATGGTAAGAAACTAATCGCCATCGCTTATGAATTTATTCAAGATAAAGTAGGAGGCCTGCCGTTGGTGAGAGCAATGAGCGAAATAGCTGGCAGTACTGTCATGCTAATCGCTGCGGAATATCTGACGAGCGCCAAAGGAAGAGGGATTATCGCAGGTGGAATTACGGGAGTTCCACCAACTCGGGTGGTGATTCTGGGAGCAGGAACGGTTGCGGAATTTGGGGCTAGAGCCGCACTCGGATTGGGAGCTGAGATTCGAATTTTCGATGACCATATTTACAAGCTGCGCAGATTGAAACACACCTTGGGTACCGAAGTATTTACTTCGACTTTCGATCGAGCTGTTTTGCAAAGGGAAATAAAGGATGCCGATGTTTTGATCGGGGCAATCAGAATGGAGAATGGCAGGAACAAACTTTTAGTGACAGAGGAGATGGTTTCTTCAATGAAAAATGGTTCTGTAGTCATCGATATAAGTATTGATCAGGGTGGGAGTATCGAAACATCTGAGATAACTACGCACGAGAAACCGACGTTTGAAAAACATGGAGTCACGCACTATTGTGTTCCAAATATCGCTTCCAGAGTTGCGCGTACAGCCTCACTAGCAATCTCCAATATTTTTACCCCGATTTTGCTTGAGGCAGGAGAAGAAGGGGGAATGGATGAAATGATTTACAGCCAGCCACGAATCATGAAAGGTGTGTATTCCTACAAAGGAAGCCTGACAAAACTTGAGCTTGCTAAGCGCTTCAATATGGCATTCAAGGACATAAGCCTTTTCATGGCAGCTAGATTCTAGTCACCAAGAGACTGGTGTGAAGCTTCAAGATTTTAAGAATTCATATCAGAGAAAAGGAGAGAAGGAAAATTAACCGAGCTTCTCTAAACTTTCCTCCAGCGTCTTAATCTTAGCCTCAGCATCTGCCAACTTCTTTCTTTCGTTTGCCACCACTTGTTCAGGTGCTCCACTTACAAAACGCTCATTAGATAGTTTCTTACTTACGGAGTTCATGAACCCTTTCGTATAGTTAAGCTCCTCTTCCAATTTTTTCTTCTCTGATTCTACATCTACATTTTCAGTAGCTGGAATAAAGAACTCGTCAGCACCAATCACGAAACTGAAAGCGTTCTCTGGCTTATCGTTGGATGATTTGAACGTTACGTTAGCTAGTTTTTCTAGTGAACTTGCAATGCCACTGATTTTTGCTACAGACACGAGATCTAAATTTTCTTTAGGCGAAATACCTTTAGAGTTCCGAATATTCCGAACTCCTGAAGTGATTTCGAAAAGTAGATCTGCTTCTTTTAAGGCACTGTCTTCGAAAGTGCTTGCTTTTGGCCAAGGTGATACAACAAGGGCATCTGAACTATCACGTTCCGCAAATTGATGCCACAGTTCTTCGGTAATGAAAGGCATAAATGGATGAAGTACCTTCAATACGCTCTCAAATAGTTGAACCGTTTGCTCTTTCGTTTTCTGATCGATTGGCTTCTGGTACTCTGGTTTCACCCATTCCAAATACCAGCTACAGAAGTCATTCCATATCAGTTTGTATACAGTCATCAGTGCATCGGACATTCTGAATTTGGAGAAATGATCTTCTAACTCCGTCAAGGCTTTGTTGAATCGATTTTCAAACCAAGTGACCGCTTGCTGGTTGATTTCCGATTGTGCTTCATTTGTTGTTTCCCAACCGTTTACAAGACGGAAAGCATTCCAAACTTTGTTAGAGAAGTTCCGCCCCTGCTCGCATAGCTTTTCATCAAAGAGCAGATCATTTCCGGCAGGAGAACTAAATAGCATTCCGGTTCTGATTCCGTCTGCACCATATTGTTTTATCAGCTCAAGTGGATCTGGAGAATTCCCTAAAGACTTGGACATCTTCCTTCGCTGTCTGTCCCGCACTATGCCTGTTAAATACACATTTTTGAAGGGCTTCTCATCCAGGTATTCATATCCAGCGATGATCATTCTTGCGACCCAGAAAAACAAAATTTCTGGTGCAGTTACAAGCGTATTGGTAGGATAGAAGAAGTCAAGTTCGGGATTCTTCTTTTTATCGATCTTACCAGTCTTCTTGTTGAAGTACGCATCATCAAATCCCTTGAATGGAGCAATCGGCCAAATGTTTGATGAAGCCCACGTGTCCAATACATCCGAATCTTGTTGCAGATCATTTTCAGTAAGAGCGTCATTTCCGGTTTTCGCTTTTGCGAGCGAAACAGCTTCTTCAATAGTTTCCGCAACTACAAAGTCTTCTTCACCTTCTCCAAAGTAGTAAGCTGGAATTCGCTGTCCCCACCAGAGTTGTCTGGAGATACACCAATCTCTAACGTTCTCCATCCAGTGGTTGTAGGTGTTTTTGAATTTGGGTGGATGCAATTTAATTTCATCATCCATCACAGCCTTGTGAGCTTTCTTGGAGATGTCTTGCATATTTATGAACCACTGCAGCGAAAGTTTAGGTTCAACGATCGTATTGGTTCTTTCCGAGCGGCCGATTTTCGTTACGAATTCTTCTTCGCCAACTAAAATATCAGCTGCTCTAAGATCCTTGATGATCATTTTTCTGACCTTGAATCGATCCTCACCAACGTACTTATCGATCTCACACTTTTCATTCAAGGTGCCGTCCAGATTGATGGTATCGACAACTTCGAGGTTGTGTCGCAATCCAATTTCATAATCGTTTGGATCATGTGCAGGAGTAACCTTGAGACATCCTGTTCCGAAATCCAACTCAACATAGTCATCGCCAATGATTGGTATTTCTCGGTTGATGAATGGAACGAGTGCTTTCTTGCCAATCAGATGTTTGAATCGATCATCCTTTGGATTTACAGCAATTCCCGTATCTCCCATGATGGTTTCCGGACGCTGCGTTGCGATGGTCACAAACTCATCCGAATCTTTGATCTGGTATTTAACTGAATAGAGAAGTGACTTTTCGCCATCTTCATTGTAGATCACCTCTTCATTTGAAATTGTTGTCTGCGCCTCACAGTCCCAATTGATCATTCTCAGCCCTCGGTAGATGTAGCCCTTATTGTACAGGTCTACGAACACGCGAACTACTGAATCATGATACTCTTGATCCATAGTGAAACTGGTACGTTCCCAATCACACGATGCGCCAAGCTTTTTAAGTTGCTCTAGAATAATGCCGCCATATTTCTCCTTCCACTCCCACGCATATTTCATAAATTCTTCACGCGAAAGATCACTTTTCTTAATTCCTTTTTCCCGAAGCATTCGA
>JBDWQX010000125.1:0-10425 GCA_039986395.1 Cyclobacteriaceae bacterium | reverse complement strand
TCTGTGAAAAGACGACACGAAGTTCTTAAAGCACAATACATCCAGGGACTAAGAGACGCCGAAAATAAATAAGGAGTCTCCCTTTCTCTTCACACAAGATTTTCTTAAGTTAGTATAACCTCTTCATTCAAGAGGTTTTGTTGCTTATGGTCGAAACTTTCCTTAAATACCTCTCTTTTGAAAAGCGATACAGCGCTCATACAGTCGAGGCTTACAGAAAGGATTTAAGTCAATTTACAGAGTACCTGAAGTCAGATTTTGAGCTCGACGATTTAGTGGAGACTAGACATCCCCATCTCAGAGGTTGGATTGTTTCGCTTATGGAAACAGACCTTTCTCCCAAGTCCGTTAATCGCAAGATTGCAACACTAAAGTCACTTTACAAATTTCTACTTGCACGCGAGTATGTAGAGATAAACCCTGCCTCGAAACTAAAGCCACTAAAGACCGCCAAGAACTTACCCACTTTTGTTAAGGAAGATGAGATCAGCGCTCTGCTGGATAGAGTAGAATTCACCGATGATTTCGAAGGAATGAGAGACAGACTTTTGTTGGAATTGTTTTACGCCACGGGCATGCGACTCTCGGAATTAACTGGTCTAAAAGACTCAGATGTAAGTGCACACAATAGCTCCTTAAAAGTTCTTGGAAAAAGGAACAAAGAGCGAATCATTCCGATACCTGAGACGTTAGTAGTATTAACGGAGGAGTATAAAGAGAAAAAGAAGGAAGTAGGTATGTTTAGTGAGTTTTTGATATTGACGGATGCAGGGAAACAAGCATACCCGATGTTTATTCAACGGAAGGTCAAAACCTATCTTCAGGCAGTAACAACACTAAGCAAAAAGAGCCCTCACGTATTGAGGCATTCTTTTGCAACACATTTGTTAAATAAAGGAGCAGATTTGAATGCCGTCAAAGATTTGTTGGGACATACAAGTTTGGCTGCTACACAAGTCTACACACATAATTCTATCGAAAAGCTAAAGAGTGCCTTTGATCAGGCACATCCCAAAGCATAATGTTCAACCTATAAACCGTGACAAGATGAAGTTACAAATGCATTCTATCCATTTCGACGCAGATCATAAACTGCTAGATTTTATACAGAGAAAAGTAGATAAGCTGGAGACTTATTATGATCGAGTGATTGATGGTGAAGTCTTCTTAAGAGTCGAAAATGATGGAAACCGTGAGAATAAGATTGTAGAGATAAAGTTGAACTCCCCTGGCAATCAATTCTTTGCCAAAGAGCAGTCAAAATCGTTTGAGGCTGGAGTTGATGATGCTGTGGAAGGTTTGCGAAGGCAGCTAAAGAAGCATAAAGAAAAGTTGTACGCTCATTAGTAACCAATGATTCAAAAAAAATGCCTCGCAGAAATGTGAGGCATTTTTTTGTTTCAGTTCTTTAAAACTCAACTTTTCCATTTAATGGTACAACCAATCGCTCTTTTTTCGGTAACATTTGGTTTGCTACCAGTTAAGAGCGCGTCAATTGCTGACTCAACGTAGCGTTGAGAAACGTCACTAGCATCTCTTGGGCTATCGTCTATGGCACCAATAAACTCAACCTTGTACTTGTTCGAAGCCTCCTTGTTAAGGAGATAAACATGGGGAGTTTTCGTAGCACCGTAAGCCTTGGTTACCTCCTGACTATCATCCCGTAGATATGGAAAGGTAAATCCTTTGCTAGCCGCTCTGGTTTTCATTTTTTCCATGCTGTCATCTGGCTGTTGAGATAAATCGTTCGGATTAATGGCAATAACTGGAAAGCCTTTGCTGGCGTATTTTTTGTCGAGATCAACGATCCGTGATTCGTAGGCCTGAGCGTACGGGCAAGTGTTGCAAGTGAAGATCACAATGAATCCCTTTGCATCATTGTAGTCTGAAAGCGAAACTTGCTTCCCGTCAATGTTTGGCAATTTGAAATCAATTGCATAGTCACCAACTCCGTAGCCTGGGACTGGCTCTTTCGCATTTAGGAAAAGTACTGCTACTACAGCAAGTACTCCTGTTAGAAGGATAAAGGTCTTTTTCATGGTTTCTGGCATAAGAGGTTTAGTTCAAATATTTCTCAACAGTTTCCTGCAGTTCTTCTTTAGTAAATGCTTTTTCGTGGAAGAAAGTTTTGCCGAGATCCGTTACGAATAACGTCGCAGGTATTGCGCCGCTCCAGTCATTGCTAACTTTCCTCATGTAACTGTCCGGATCTTTTTCATCTAGAAAAAGCACTTCTGACTTTAAATTTCTTTTGGCTAAAAACTTTTCCACCCGATTGAAATCTTGCTTAAAGTCTACGCTAACAAAATAGACTTTAATGTCACCCCTGTCAGATTCAAGGGTATCGAAATGCGGCATCTCCTTCACACAAGGCCCGCACCATGTAGCCCAGAAATTGAACACAGTCAAAGGAGCATCGGCATATAGTATCTTATCCTGCAGCTGAGAAAATTTCACCGTCTCAACTGTTTGAGAGTTTGCACTCAGAAAAGTGATCAAAAGGAGTAAATAGAAAAGTTTCTTCATCGGAGTATTTCAATACGAATTTAATGAAATTGAGTTATTCAAATCGAGTGTCAAATTCAGGACAAATTGGATTTTGCTAAGATGAAACGTAGTTAAACAGCTTAGCTGGTAGGTCAACCATAATATATCCTTAATGCGACCTGCAACATAAGTACGTCTTTGCATGCTGCTGGTATGAAGCATCAGTTGATAATACGCAAAGAATGAAATTCCCTAGCCCCTTTTGACGGCAGCAAGCTTATCAACAAATCAGCAAAGTTATCCACATCGAAATCGACGAGACGTCTAACACGTTGATTTTTAAGCCTTTATGAATTTTTGCTGTTTTTTGAGATTTGTTGATAACTATAATTGAAGCAATATAAAAGGCTGAAAATCAGAAGATTATGGAATTTGACTATTCCGCTGTTTGTCTGATTAATTTATTCCTATAGGCATTAAAGATCCGCGATTTAGAAATGAATCCAATGTATCTATCCTCGTCAATGACGGGTAGATTCCACGCTTGTGTTACCTCAAACTTATTCATCACAGATTGCATTTTTTCTTGTGGTGAGACGCTTGCTGGTGGCTTTTGCATGATTGTTTGGATAATTACATTCTCTCGTGAGTCTGCATCAAACATCATTTCCCGTATATCATCAAGGGTGACTATCCCTTCGAGTTGATGGTCCTCGTTTACAACCGGAAAAATGTTGCGCTTACTTTTCTTCACAAGCTTAACTAAATCACTCAATGTTTGCTCTGGACGAATAATAAGTAAATCCTTTTCTACGATTTTTTTAAGATCAATTAAGCTCAAGACAATCTGATCCTTGTCGTACTGGATTAAGTCTCCAGTTTCAATTAGTCGTTTGGTATAGATACTATATTTTTCAAAATAGGAAATCGTACTGAATGATATGGCAGAGACAAGCATCAGCGGAACGAATAACATATACCCACTTGTTATTTCAGCGATCAGGAAGATAGCTGTAAGTGGAGCGTGAAGAACTCCACTCATAACTCCGCACATACCAACCAATGTGAAATTGCTCGTGCTGAGTGAAGTTCCAAAGATGGTATTAGCTGATGAGCAAAATACATACCCTGAAATACCGCCCATGAAAAGAGACGGTGCAAAAATCCCCCCACTTCCGCCAGCTCCTATTGTAAGGGCAGTTGCGATTGGCTTTACCAGAAGGACTAAAAGGAGAAAGATTAGAATCGTGATCTGACTTTCAGAAAGGAAGCCAAGTAGATTACTGAAAAAAATATTGCCTGAATTGCCATCGAGAAGATTTTTTATGGTTGCGTATCCTTCCCCGTAGATCGGCGGGAATAATAAGATGATAACGGCAAGTGAAATGCCGCCAATGAAAGCACGCCCAAAATCATTTTTTAGTTTCTGAATCGCTCCTTCAAAAACAAAAATCATTCGTGTAAAATACAGGGAGATCATTCCGCAGAGAGCACCAAAAAGAAGATAGTAGGCGATGTCCGGAGCAATAAACGGATCCTTCAGTTTAAAGGAGAAAAGTATATCATCACCAAGTAGCACTATGGAAACGAGCTGCCCGCAGACAGATGCCATGAGAAGTGGAATGAAGCGATTGATCTTGACTTCCGTGAGTATGACCTCCATCGCAAAAATCACACCGGTCACTGGTGAGTTAAAGATCGCTGAGATAGCACCAGCTGCGCCACAACCTAATAGCAGCGTTCTTTTTTTGTAACTAAGATGAAATAGTCGTGCGAGATTTGAGCCTATGGCTGATCCAGTCACCACGATTGGTGCCTCTAGCCCAACCGATCCACCAAGGCCAACGGTAATTGCGCTAGTAACCATGCGCGAATACATTCGTGTCTTTCGTATAATGCTGGAGTTCTTTGAGATGGCATACAAGATTTGAGTAATCCCGTGTCCAAGCTTTTCCTTGAAGACGTACCTGGAAACAATCGAGGTAAGAAGAATCCCAAGAAGCGGGTAAATTAGATAGGTATAATTGAACCCAAAAAGGGCACGGTTGACATCCAATGAATCAATAATGAAATGGACCGTGCTCTTGAGTACAACGGCAGCTAATCCGGAAAAAAGCCCAACGAAGCCTGCGGTGATCAGCAAGAAATTATTGTCACTGATGTGCTTCAGACGCCACACCAGAAATCGGATCATAACACTGCTAAACTTGCTTCGCTTTTGCTTTGCCATTATTGCGGCAAAGGTATCATACCAACAAAGAATTTTGCTTCTGTAGTTCCTCTTCTATGAAGGTAAATGTCGAAAGAACTTCTGGTTTGCCATTCACCACAGCTACATCATGTTCAAAATGTGCAGAGGGTTGTTTGTCGGCTGTCACGATTGTCCAGCCGTCGTCTAGTTGCATTACACGGCGTGTTCCCATATTTATCATTGGCTCAATTGCAACAACCAGACCTTCCTTGATTTTGCTGCCCCGCCCTCTCTTTCCAAAATTTGGAACCTCGGGTGATTCATGCATCTTCTTACCAAGACCATGACCAACTAGCTCTCGAACTACTCCGTATCCGTGATTTTCAGCATGCTGCTGAACGGCAAAACTTACATCGCCAATTCTATTTCCTTCCACCATTTGAGCGATGCCCAAGTCCAGACATTCTTTTGTTACTTTCAATAGCTGAGCTACTTTGGGGTCAATTTCCCCAACAGCGAAGGTATAAGCATGATCCCCATAGAATCCATTTTTTAACACTCCGATATCCACTCCTACAATATCTCCTTCCTTTAGCTCTCGGTCAGTCGGAATTCCGTGGACCACTTGCTCATTCACAGAGGTGATTATTGATTTTGGGTAGTCGTAAAGACCAAGAAAACCCGGGACCGCTTTATGATCTCGAATGAACTTATCTGCTAGTTTATCCAAATCCAAGAGATTGATTCCAGGTTGGATTTTAGATGCCATCAGTCCTAGCGTTTTGGACACGATTTGCGCACTTTCACGCATCAGCTCTATTTCTTCTGTGGTTTTGTATTGGATCATGGCTGTGCAAAAATAATAAACAAAAAACCCCATCCTTTATTGAAAGGATGGGGTTAAAGATTTTTGTTGACTCTATGAACGTTTAGATCACAGAAACGTGTGTTTAATTGAACTTTCCTTCGAGCGCATCTTTGATGCTTACACGAGCTCCATCATTATATGGTACGATCCATGCATCTTTTACACCCATTTCTCTAAGGTATTTCTTGAAAGTGTCAGCTTCGTTGTAGTCTCTGAAAAATCCAATGGTGTATTTCCGCATTCCATCTTCTTCTTCTCCACTGAAATTTTTCGAATTGTCCAGGTATTTACTCAAATCTTTTTGTCTAAAAGATCCAATCTGAACTTTGAAAGCTAAGCCTTTATCTTGATCTCCAGATCCAGAACTAGCAACAGGCTGTTGCTGCGCTTGCGCTTGATTTTGAACTCTTGTGAGCTCATTTCTCAGATCTGAAACTTGAGATTGGAAAGACAAAATTTGCTCGTCTTTTTCAGCAATTCGATCATCAACGTTACCCAGCTCAGTTCGCAAGCTTGTTACCTGCCCCTTCAGAGACTTATTCTCGTCCAGTAGCTGCTTGTATTGTTCTGGTTGAAGTTTTTTGATTCTTTTTTTCCATTCTTTCGCTTCTTTCTTGCTCATTTGAGCAGAGGCCTCATATGCAAAGGTGAAGCAAAGTGCTAGTGCGACTAGGGATATTATTCTTTTCATGTTCTTATGAAATTGATTTGAAATGCAATTTTACTACCACTAAAGTACAAAAAAGTCTATAAATAAGCCTGAAAATCATTTTTTCAGAGACCCAATCATATCTTCTGGTTTGACCCACTCTGTGAATTCCTCACCCGTAACAAGACCCAGATCAATGGCTGCCTCGCGTAGAGTAGTGCCTTCTTTGTGTGCTTTCTTAGCTATTTTGGCTGCATTCTCATAGCCGATATGCGTATTTAATGCTGTAACCAACATCAATGAGTTTTCTAATTTTTCCTTGATTACAGGGTAGTTTGGTTCGATTCCGACAGCACAGTTGTCATTGAATGATTCACAAGAATCTCCGATCAGACGTGCGGAATTGAGCAAATTGAAGATCATCATTGGCTTGAAAACGTTCAGCTCAAAGTGTCCTGTCATACCACCTGCCGAGACAGCAACATCATTACCAATGACCTGAGCGCACACCATAGTGAGTGCCTCGCACTGCGTTGGATTTACCTTGCCTGGCATGATCGAAGATCCTGGTTCATTTTCTGGAATGATGATTTCACCTATTCCGCTTCGTGGACCAGAACACAACATTCGAATGTCATTGCCAATTTTCATCAGGCTAACGGCCAATTGCTTTAATGCTCCATGTGACTCAACGATTGCATCGTGAGCCGCTAAGGCCTCGAATTTGTTTTCTGCTGATCGCATTGGCATACCTGAGTACTTTGCAATTTTCTCCGCAACTAAATCCGCATATCCTGATGGCGTATTTAGGCCAGTCCCAACTGCCGTTCCACCTAGGGCCAATTCAGATAAATGTTCGAGTGTATTTCGTAGCGCTTTCAACCCATGATCTAATTGCGAAACATAACCAGAGAATTCCTGACCCAAACTTAAAGGTGTAGCATCCATAAAGTGCGTGCGACCAATCTTAACCACCTCCTGAAATGCATCTGACTTTTTCTTGAGCGTATCTCGAAGTTTCTCAACTTTCGGGATTGTTTGCTCCACGATCATTTTGTAGCCCGCAATGTGCATTGCGGTAGGAAAGGTATCGTTGGAACTTTGACTCTTATTCACATCGTCGTTTGGATGAATCGTTTTCGCATCATCCTCTAGAGAACCACCGTTCATAACATGTGCTCTGTTGGCAATCACCTCGTTGGAATTCATATTGGATTGCGTGCCCGATCCTGTTTGCCATACCACAAGCGGGAACTGATCATCCAATTTCCCCTCAAGAATCTCGTCGCAGACTTTGGCAATCAAATCAGATTTTTCCTTAGCTAGTGCACCGAGTTCTTGATTGGCTTCAGCGGCTGATTTTTTTAAGATGGCAAATGCGTGAATGATTTCCAATGGCATCTGATTTCTCTCGCCACCGATTTTGAAGTTGTTTCTGGAACGCTCGGTCTGAGCTCCCCAATATTTGTCGGCAGGTACTTTTACCTCGCCCATGGTATCATGTTCTATGCGGTATTCCATCTGAATTAAGTTAGTCTACAAATCTAACAACCAATCTGGCTTTAGAATTTCATTTGGCATTCCTTTTTGTATTCCTAGATCGAGCGTAAGCTTAGTTGATTCGGAATTCAATCAACAGTCTGAATTCTGTATTGAAATCAGAGATTTACGTTGACCCCTAACTTAAATGCTCGAGGCATTCCAGGTCTGAGGCCTGCAGGTCTTCTTGCAACTTCATACTCATTGTCGAATATGTTGGTCACGGAAACATTAAAGACTGTCCACTCATTAAGGAAGAAGTTTGCTGCTATATCAGAGGTGAAAAACCCACCTACTTTCTCGGTGTTTGCTATTTCTCCGGTACCAGGTGAAGTACGAATGTCTCCCTGGAATCGTGAGCTCAGGTCGATTGCGTAATTTTTACTTTTGAGCGCTGCGCTAAAATGAAGTTGGTTTTTAGCGATGTATGGCAATTCAAAACCAGATTCAACGGTACCCCATTCGTCAAAGTTTGCCTCGAAACCTGAAGTGAACTTGGCATTTGTATACGTGTATGCCACATTGATAGGCAACGATATTTTCTCATTTGCCGGCACAAGATCATACGATGCTTGAAGTTCCAAACCTTTGGTCAGGGCTGTTCCCGCATTAAATAGATCACCTGAACCAACACCTCCTGCTGCAGCCAAATCTGCTCCGAGAAGATTTTTATAGTTGTTTAGGTAAAGGATGGTAGTGATATTGAGTGCCTTCCCGAATTTCCTCATCCCAAATTCGTAGTTAACACTTTCCTCTGGATTTGTATCTGCAGAGCTTCCTGGAGGCGCAAATCCTTTGTGGACACCGCCGAACAAATTGACCTTGTTGCTTACGTGATAATTAACTCCTACACCGGGAAGGAAAATTGACGTCTCATTTTCTCTGCTGGTGAGATTTACGCCAGATCTTGTTAGATCGGATCTACCGAAATCATCGCGACTGATCGTAATGCTTTCATGTCTAATCCCAGGTGTTATTGTCCAACTCTGATATGAAAGTTTGTAGAAGATATAGCTTGCCCATGCCCGGGCATTTTCTTGTCGATTCGCCTGCGAACCAGGAGCGCCCTGCACTGCTAGTTGCATAACTCCGTTTTGAATGGAGTAACCATCTTCCCATTGAAACCTATCCTCTTGATCCTCGTGGTAGCGTGTGCTGATATGAATATCGTGATCTACCGTTCCAGTTTGGAATTCAAAATCTAAGACTGTTTGGACTCCTTGTGAATAGTATTTTCTGTTGTTCGCCCGGACATTCAAAATGGCTGTGTCCACATTGACATTTCCGGTGATCAAATCATAGGCGAATGCATTTGCTATGGGGTCCGCAAGAACCGAGCTTATACCACTCTCACCTTCGATGGATTGTAGCTTGTACCAGTTTCTTTTGAAATCATTTCTGTAGGCTGTTGTCACTATGTTGAATAGACCTGGTAGCTCCAGATAGTGTTGTAGTGACATTCTTTGTTGTTCAGCTTCCATGTTGTCTACCTGAGATGCTTCATATCGTTGATAGGGATCAGCGGAGAAATCTGCGTCGGTTAGGCCGAGGTAGGTTTCATTTGATATTTCATTAGTTTGACCGATCATGAAGTTGAGCGATTGATAGTTCTTCGCTTCCTTGTTTGAGTTCACTCTTAATTTTATTTGATAATCACTCTTGTCAAATCCAGTGTCCCCACCGTTCGGTAGCGTTTTGAATCCGTCCGCACCATACTGGTATGTTTCCACAAGAAACCCGACATTTTTATAAGAGTTACCAACACTTGCCTGAACGCTCCGGTATCCAAAATTTCCTCCTGAGAGACCGACCTTTCCAGCAAATTGATTGGGTATTGGTGCTGAAATAAAATTAAGAGCGCCTCCTGTTGTAAATGGACCGAATCTGATCTGACTGCTTCCTTTCATCACTTCAACTCCATTCATTCTTCCGACGGTCGGGAAGTAATAGGCAGAAGGAGCTGCATATGGCGCAGGTGCAGCCAGTATACCGTCTTCCATTAAGGTGATTTTAGAACTTCTCTCTAATCCAGAGCCCCTGAGGCCAATGTTTGGACGTAGTCCAAAACCTTCTTCCTCCTGGATGTTTACTCCCGGTACCATTTTCAGAATGTCATTCACATTAGAATGTTGGTAGGTTTTCAGTTCTTGTGGCCCCAAATAGTCAACAGACCCCGGGATATCTTTTAGCCCCAATCGTCCCAAGGACAAAGTGTAGCTTTCTACAACCAATTCAGGAAGGGTGTTAAGGTCTTCTTCCATTTCTATGGTCAACTGAACACTTTCAGTGAGTGCAATGGACTTTTTTACGGTTGTAAATCCTTCTGACGACAGGACTAGCACGTACTTGCCTTCTGGAATATCGGCGAGTTCCCAGAAGCCTTTTGCATTGGCAACAGTACCGTACGAGGAGTTTTCCAGAAAGACATAGGCGTTTGAAATCCCCTTTTGGGAATCTTTTAAATTGACCTTTCCCGATAGGTTAATTTGAGAATACCCTTGCAAGAAGAAAATGCAAGAGAGGAAAAATAGCGTTGATCGCAGCACTGTTCTTTATTTAGAATGATTTTAAATAAGAATTGAGATCGCAAGGTTAAACTCTATTTAGAATTATTCCAAATAAGGAGAACAAATTAAATTATGATTAAAATCAGGTTAGGAGTTTTTGAGAAAAGACGACTCTTAAATAGCC
>JBDWQX010000124.1:0-20110 GCA_039986395.1 Cyclobacteriaceae bacterium | reverse complement strand
GCTGGAAGGAACTTCGGAGTTTTATTGGATTGCAATCTTGATTGCGATATTCTCCGCACTCAGATTAGCAAAGTTCAACGTAGATGATTCACAATCGGATAGTTTCGAAGGGTTACCAACACCTGCCAATGCTATCATGCTCACGTCACTTTTTTTGCTTGAACTGCCCCTTCATGAAGCTACCTTGATTGGGATTTGTGTAATGTCAAGCTTACTCTTAATTTCTAAACTCAGGCTAATCGCACTTAAATTCAAGTCTTTCTCCTGGAAAGGAAATGAACCTCGCTGGATACTGATTGTTGGATCCGTGATTCTGTTATTGGTCTTCGGGTGGACATTCGTTCCACTTCTTATCCCATATTATCTGGTTGTTTCCATTTTGTCAGCTGTTTCATTGAATAGAGGCTGATTTTTAATGAAATTTTGTAGTGATTATAGCGTTTCAAATATCGTGAGAAAGCTGACCTACGTTCTTGCATTTTTTGCATTCACTTATTCTTATGCTCAACCTTCCGTGCTCTCCGCTGGAAATTGGTATAAAGTTGGTGTGGTGGAGACTGGGATGTACAAGTTGACCAGAGCAGATCTTCAAAGCCTGGGTTTAAATGTGGGAACACTAGACCCGCGGAAAATAGCCATATATGGAAATGGAGTGAAAGGAATTTTGCCACAGGCAAATGCTAAGGAGCGACCAATTGATCTGGTGGAAAATGCAATCATGATTTCTGGAGAATCTGATGGGTCCTTTGATGAAAGCGATTTCATACTCTTTTATGCTGTGGGACCAGATAAAATAGAATGGTCTCCCGAGGGCTTTGAATTTGAAAAGAATATTTATGCTGAGACAGCTTACTATTTTCTAACGATAGAAGAAACGAACGGTAAAAGAGTGGAAAGCAAAGCAAGCCTTTCCGGATCTGGAACGCTTGTTAGCACTTTCGATGATCATCTATTTTTTGAAGAGGATGTCAATAATATTTTAAGTTCTGGAAGAGAATGGTACGGTGAGCTACTCAGCGATGGCGAAATAGTAAACCATGCGTATCAAGTTCCAGGAGCCGCATCTGAGTTTTCAATAAAATTCAGAGGTGTTAGCCAGGTAGCTACGTTAAATACGTTTGATATAACGGCTAATGGAAATAGTGTTGGTGCTGTTGACCTATCATCCATTCCAAGTGGTGATGGCACAACATATAGTATCAAGGCCAGGGAAGGTGTTGGGACATTTGTGATTCCTCAAACAGAAGAGCTTAATCTGCAGATCACCTTCGACGGAAATATCCCGAGTGCAAGAGGATTCATCGATCGATACGACGTAACCTTTAAAAGAGCCCTTGCTCTTTACAATTCTCATACGATTTTTAGACATACGGAAAATCTTGGAGAATTACTGAACTACCAAATATCGAGTGGCACCAATGCTCTGGTTTGGAATGTCTCTGATCCCACGAATGTTGCAAGTCAGCAATTTGAAGTAAGCGAAACAATTGCCTCTTTTCAAAGTCAGGCAAGCGAGGTGGAGGAGTTTGTGACTTTCATTCCCGAAGACCTTTCGTCACCGACCTTGTTTGGATCCGTAGCTAACCAAGACCTTCGTGGGGACACTAATTACGAGGCTGTGATTGTTAGTGGTGATGAGTTTCTAGTTGCCGCAGAACGACTCGCACAATTTCACACGAATCACGATGGATTATCAATAAAAATTGTATCGCCTACTCAGATATACAATGAGTTTTCATCTGGAAGGCAAGATGTCACTGCCATCAGAGACTATGCAAAGCACATATACGAAGTTGGCGGACAGTTGAAATATTTGCTTTTGTTTGGCGACTGTTCGTTTGACTACAAGGAGCGAGAAAATAACAATACCAATTTTGTTCCAACCTACGAGTCCAGAGACAGCTTTCATCCAATTTTCAGTCATTCCTCAGATGACTATTTTGGGTTTTTTGAGGATAGTGAAGGTGAATGGATTGAATCTTCGGCAGGGGACCACACCATGGAAATCGGAATTGGGAGATTGCCAGCCAAGTCTGCGGCTGAGGCGAAGACAATGGTAGACAAGATCATCTATTACTCCACCAGCCCAAATACACTGGGAAAATGGAGAAATCAGATTTCGTATCTGGCAGATGATGGCGATGGAAATACTCATGCAAGCCATGCGGAGCAGTTGTCAGAGCTGGTGGACACCACCTTTTCTCAATACAGAATAGAGAAAATATTGCTTGACTCGTTTGAACAAGAAGTAACTGCAAACAATGATGAATTCTCACCTGAAACAACACGAGCGCTAAAGACGCGAATCAAGGAAGGTACTTTCAGTATTAATTTCATTGGGCATGGAAATGAAAAATTGTGGATGAGTGAGCAGGTCCTAACCAACAGTGTTATTGACAAGTTTACCAATCTTGATAAAATGCCAATCTTTATTACTGCAACCTGCGAGTTTGGTCGCTATGATGATCCATCCGTGGAGTCTGGTGCTGAGAAACTACTACTCAATGAAAATGGAGGCGCGATAGCACTTCTCACAACCAGCCGTCCAGTTTTTGCAAGTACTAACTTCGAACTTAATGAAGCCTTCCATCGGAATGTTTTCAGGAAAATCGATGGCCAGTTTCAGCGCTTGGGTGACATCATCAGAATCACTAAAAATGAAGGACTGCAAGGGCCCGTAAACAGAAACTTTACACTGCTAGGTGATCCAATGTTGATGCCTGCTTTCCCACAACTCGATGTGATAATCAATGAACTGGAAGCTCAAATTGACACGCTCAGTGCTTTGGAAGAAGTCACCTTCACCGGCCAGGTTGAAAGAAACGGAGGAGTGGAGACCAATTTTAATGGAATCGTTGATATTGTAATTCTGGATGAGAAACAAAATTTTAAAACCAAAGGTCAAGAGAGCTCCCCATACAACTACACAGTGAGAAGCAATGCGTTGTTCCGTGGAGAAGCAACGGTAAAGGATGGTTTATTCTCCTTCACATTTCTGGTTCCAAAGACAATTACCTATCAGTTCAATGTTGGTAAAATGAGTCTATATGCTTGGGATGAACAGCAAAACATAGATGCCTCTGGCTCCTCCAGAGCATTTGTGATGGGCGGAACAAACCTGAACAGTGAGGACAACGCTGTGCCTCCAACAATTGAAATGTTCTTAAATGACAAATCTTTCAAAAATGGATCGACTGTAAGTGGCTCATCTATCCTCTTCGCGGAAATAAGTGATGAAAATGGTATTACCACCACTGGAAATGGACTCGTTCAAGGGATTACGCTGTTACTTAATGAGGAATCCATCAACCTCAATCAATTTTACTCCGCAGATTTAGACACCTATAAAAGTGGAAGAATTGCCTATCCAATCCAGGATTTAGCTCCTGGGAACTACACTGCCACATTGCAAGCATATGATACACATAATAATCTAGCTACGAGAGAAATTCAATTTGTGGTGTCAGAAGAATCATTCATTTCGCTATTTAATACGATGACTTATCCCAACCCCTCTTTTGGAGAAACTACATTTTCCTTTGAGCATGACCGTGAGGAGGAAGATTTAGAGGTATCACTAGTTGTGTACAACTCTCACGCGGACATTGTCTATTCTGGCGTTTATGAGTATGAGAACAGTAAACGACTTGTCGAGCTGGAATGGTTGAATACTACAAATTCAGGTCAACCGTTAAATCAAGGAGTTTATTTCTATCGTGTAATTATCAGAAGCAGATCGGATGGAGCAGTAAAAGAAATTGCCAATAAACTCGTTATCACCAATTAAGAACCACGCCAAACCACTTTTGGAGTAGAAACCAACATTTTGCACCTAAAAATTGTAATTTTGAAATCCTTTTTTAAAAACAATCGAATGAACCTACTTCTGAAGAACTCACTAACGATTCTTCTTGCATTTGTTTCGATCCAGTCTTTTGGTCAATCAAACAGTCTTTTCGGACAAGACAGTGCCAGTCGACCGATTACCGTATCGGTTCCATTTCTGACGTTTGCACCTGATAGCCGAGCTTCGGCGATGGGGGATGTAGGAGTTGCAACCAGCCCAGATGCGAATAGCGTACACTGGAACAATGCTAAGCTTGCGTTTATTGATACCGATTTAGGGTTTGCCTTTTCTTATTCCCCTTGGCTTGGAAATATCGTTGACGATATGTCTTTGAACTACTTGGCCTTTTATAAAAAAATTGATCAAACACAGGCTTTTGGAGCAACCATGCGGTACTTTGATCTTGGTGAGATAGCGCTATTTGATGAGTTTGCAGTAGCTCAGGGAGTTGAGAATCCAAGTGAGCTCGCAGTCGATGGTACCTACTCTCGTAAACTTTCAGAAAACATGGGACTGGGTTTTACTTTGCGCTTTGTGTGGTCAAACCTCGCTGGTAATATTACTGGAGCTCCAGACGCAAAAGCCGGGACAAGTGTAGCAGTCGATCTAGGTTGGTACTATACCAAGCCTTTACTGCTCTCTGGTAAGGATTCTGAGCTTTCTCTTGGGGCACACATCTCAAACATCGGCCAGAAAGTCACCTACAGCTCCGAGAGCAACGAAAACTTCATACCAGGAAACCTAAGAATCGGTTCTGCATTTAAAACCAATCTTGATGCGTACAACACGATTACGTTCGCGCTTGATATCAATAAATTACTTGTGCCGACTCCTCCAGTTTATGAAATAAATTCAGCGGGAGAAATTCAGGTTGATGGAAATGGCGACAACATTATCGCAAGAGGTAAAGACCCTAATCGATCCCTTTTGTCAGGGACATTCGGGTCATTTGGCGATGCCCCAGATGGAATTTCTGAAGAACTAAAAGAGCTGACCTATTCTACTGGAATTGAATATTGGTATCGAGATGTGTTTGCAGCGCGCGTTGGATACTTCTCCGAGCACCTTAACAAAGGAGATAGGAAATACTTCACCGTGGGTGCAGGATTTAGATATCAGGTTTTTGGATTTGATTTCTCGTACTTGATTCCAAGAGGACAAAATCACCCACTTGCTGACACGCTTAGAATCTCTCTCCTTTTTGGACTGAACAATAAGTCAGAGGAGACTTCAGAGTAAGATTTACCAATAAAACTTCTAGACAATCGAGATGACAATGTTGTTGTCTCTTCTTTCTATTTTTGAGCTTTCTAAAACCGCGATTAAATAGATGGAAAAACTCTCCAAAAGAATCACAAGCATTCCTGAATCAGAGACCTTGGCTATGACAGCCAAAGCCCGTGCGATGAAGGAAAAAGGAATTGATGTAATCAGCCTGAGCATAGGTGAACCTGATTTTAAAACACCAAAGCACATCCAAGAGGGGGCCATCCAGGCCATAAACGACGAGAAGTATTTTTCCTATCCACCAGTGAACGGCTATTTAGATCTTAGAAAGGCAATTTCTGAGAAGTTTAAAAAAGACAATAACCTTGATTACTCTCCCGATCAAATCGTAGTTTCAAATGGAGCGAAACAATCGATAGCCAACGTCTTTATGGCAATTTTGGATCCTGGAGATGAAGTAATTGTGTTCACTCCTTACTGGGTGAGCTACACAGCAATGATTTCACTGGCCGAGGGGACTCCAGTTTTTGTCAAAGGATCTTTTGAAAACGATTTCAAGGTGACTGCTGATCAGTTGGCTGCTGCGATTACGAGCAAGACAAAGGCAGTAATATTTTCTTCGCCCTGCAACCCTACCGGGTCGGTATTTGAGCAAGATGAATTACAGAAGATTGCAGATGTACTCAAGTCACATCCAGGCATAACTATCATTGCTGATGAGATTTATGAGTACATTAATTTCTCAGGAAAGCATGTAAGTATCGGAGCCATGGAGGGAATGCTTGATCAGACAGTTACGGTAAATGGATTCTCGAAGGGCTTTGCGATGACTGGATGGAGAGTGGGGTATATTGGTGCTCCAACTTGGATTGCGAAGGCCGCTAACAAGATGCAAGGTCAATATACCTCTGGCAATTGCTCTATTTCTCAGCGAGCTGCTCTCACCGCTCTCACTAATTCGCTTGAGCCAACCTTTGCGATGACAGAAGCATACAAAGCAAGAAGAAGTCTTGTATACGATCTGTTAAAAGAAATACCAGGCTTCGAGGTAAACATGCCTGAAGGCGCATTCTACTTTTTCCCCAATGTCAAATCATATATAGGTAAGTCTACTGGAGACACAACTATCAACTCCATCGGAGATTTGTGTATCTATCTTCTTGAGGACGCACACATCTCGCTTGTTACCGGGGAAGCATTTGGAGATCCTGACTGTTTGAGACTATCTTATGCAGCTTCTGAAGATGACCTGAAACGAGCCATTTCACAGATGAAGGAATCACTAGCAAAACTGTCTTGATGAAATACAATAGCCTAGAAGAGATACTTAAAGCATTTAAGAACAAGACTGTACTTGTCTTAGGCGATGTTATGGTCGATTCGTATCTCTACGGGAATGCTAAACGGATATCTCCCGAAGCTCCGGTTCCGGTTTTAATCGCAAACAAGCGGGAAAAGAGACTAGGAGGCGCTGCCAATGTTGCGATGAACGTTCAGGCCCTTGGCGCAAAACCAATACTATGTTCAATAGTAGGTGATGATAAGGACGGATCTATTTTCGAACAACTTCTCAAGTACGAGAAAATGCCGACCAAGGGAATCATAAAAAGTCAAAATAGAGTCACCACAGTAAAGCACAGAATATTGTCTGGCACGCAGCATATGCTTCGGGTTGACTACGAAGACACACATCCGATTGTTGATCTCGATCGAAAGTCCCTACTTCACCACATCAAAAATTTGATGGAAGAATGCGACCTTATCATTTTTCAGGACTATGATAAAGGGACACTTGATCCCATCGTTATTGAGGAAACAATCAAGCTAGCCGCGGCGAAGAACATCCCAACTGCAGTAGACCCAAATCAGAGAAATTTCCTCAGCTATAAAAATGTCACACTCTTCAAACCAAACTTGTCGGAGCTAAAAGAAGGATTGGAACTTGAATTTGATGTGAAAAAAGATGCCGAAGTAGAGGATGCCATAAAGCAGCTAAGAAAAAAAGTCGATGCAAAGTATCAGCTTGTTACGCTGTCTGACAAGGGAATATTTTATCAGTCTGAGAAACAGAAAGGAAAGTACCCGGCACTAGCGAAGAAACAAGCCTTTGTTTCTGGTGCAGGAGATACCGTGATTAGTATTGCTGGCCTCTGTCTTACACTCGACCTCCCTCTACCGTTAATCGCTGAGCTCGCCAATTTAGGTGGAGGAATTGTTTGTAGAACTCCAGGGGTTACTCCTATTGACATTGACAAATTATTGAAAGAAGCTCAATCCAATTCTATCCTCGAGAAATATCTTTAAATTGGTTAGCTAGACCATGACGAAATATTTTCTACCGGTACTCCTATTATTGGTATGCTTTACCTCACTTGGTCAAAAAGCGGAAAAGGGAATTATCGACTTGTCAAGTGTTGATCTGACGAATTCCTTTCATGAACTTTCTGGGGAATGGGAGCTATACTGGGAAGAGTTGGCGAGTCCTGCAAACCTCCCCGAAGACAAGAAAGACTACTACACGTTTCCCTCCCTATGGAATGATGGAATTACTGCTAATGGAATGAATCTTTCTTCTTCTGGATATGCGACATATCGAGTCAGGGTGATTATGCCTCCTAGGTCAAAGACGCCAGATCTGGCTATTTCTATGGGAGAAGTGTACTCCTCCTACAAGTTGTACTACAATGGATTCGAATTTGCGTCAAATGGAACCGTAGGAAGAAACAAGCAAGAAACAAAAGAGGACTGGGTCCCGCTCACGCTCACATTAGGACGTTACACCGACACTTTGGAGTTTGTCATTCAGATTGCAAATTTCAGACACATCAAAGGTGGGGCGAGGGAGGCCATCGTTATCGGGGATAGAAAGAAACTTTCGGCACAAAGAGATTTCGATTTTAGTTACGATTTCCTTTTGTCTGGGAGCTTGATAATGGGTGGATTGTTCTTTCTAGGCCTTTTCCTTTTTGGGCAACATGAAAAATCGGTGTTGTATTTCGCGCTTTTCTGCATAACATTTAGCTATCGGATGATTGGAAGTGGAGAATATGCCTTCCATACTTTGTTCCCTGATCTTTCCTGGCAATTCGTAATACGAACGGAATACCTTTCTCTATTTATTCCAACGGGAATTTTTGCCATTTACTCATACCTGCTGTACCCAAAAGACGCCCACAAAAGCATCTTGTTGGGTGTTGCTTCGATCGCTGGCGTATTTTCATTATGTGCCCTTTTTACTCCTGCATTATTTTTCACACGACTCGTAGAACCATACCTTTTAATTATTGTCCTAACCATTTTCTACTTGGTATATCTGTACTGGTTGGCATTCAAAAGGAGGAGATTGGGAGCAGAGTATGCGCTCGGAAGTACTGGAATAGTTTTCTTGGTAGCGATGTACCTGATTCTCATTTACCTGACTCCAACAAGGGAAAACACACTCCTTACTTTTGGCGGATTCATGCTGTTCTTCTTTTTTCAATCCCTCATTCTGTCCTTTCGATTTGCTGCGTCGCTAAAGCAAGCGAAAGAAGAGGCTGAAGCTGCTTCGAAGGCAAAGACAGATTTTCTAAGCACGATTTCTCATGAGATCAGAACGCCGCTCAATGCGGTAGTGGGAATCTCTCACTTCCTGATGAATGATAAGCCAAAGAAAAATCAAGTGGAGAGTTTAGAGTCTTTGAAATTTTCAGCCGAGAATCTCACAAATATTATCAACGATATTCTGGACTACAACAAGTTAGAATCTGGATCGATTGAATTTGAAATGACAGAGGTAAACCTAAGAGATTTATCCAAGAAAATCATCTCGGCGCACATGCCTTCGGCCAAGTCAAAAGGAGTGGATCTGAAACTGGAATTTGATGATAAAATCCATGAAAGCGTGTTGGCGGACTCCACTCGAATTTACCAAGTGGTAAATAATCTCATTCATAATGCGCTGAAATTTACTTCTGAGGGATTTGTAAAACTTAAACTGGATTTGGTCAGGCAAAATTCGAAATCAGTAAAGATACTCTGCATAGTCTCTGATTCGGGGATTGGAATTTCTAGAGAAAAACAGGCGATCATTTTCGAAAAATTCACACAAGCAGGTTCTTCTACCACACGGGAGTATGGGGGCACTGGCCTGGGCCTTGCCATCATTAAGCGTATTCTAAACCTGGTTGGTTCGGAAATAAGCGTTATTAGTGAAGAGGGAAAAGGAGCGGTTTTCTCCTTTGAACTTTCCTTTGCCAAAGTCAAACGATCTCCAAAGCCTGCCATCTACGAGGACGATCTTGCTGATAAAAAATTGAAGGGTAAGAAAGTTCTTCTGGTTGAAGACAATCAGATGAATATCATGGTAGCCAGCAAGTTTTTGAATAAATGGGAATTGAAAATTGAGGTAGCCCATAATGGCCAGGAAGGAGTCGACATGGTTTTGGCAAATAAATATGACCTTGTGCTGATGGATTTGCAAATGCCAATCTTGGACGGGTATGAGGCCACTAGACAAATACGTAAACACAATAAGAAAATCCCAATTATTGCGCTGACAGCATCAGCTCTGTTAAGAGTGAGAAAAGAAGTGCATGCCGCAGGGATGAATGACTACATCACCAAACCTTTTGATCCTGAAGAATTGAAAAGGAAAATCGTTTACCAATTAACTCGCGCTAAATTCTCGCACTGAGTTAATAAAACATTTGACTTTGTCGGGATCAGTATCTGGATATACACCATGCCCAAGATTTGCGATATGTGGATGCCCTTGAAATTGGGTTAACATTTTCTTCGTTTCTTCTTCAATTTCCTGGAAGGAGCCGTACAGTGCACACGGGTCTAAATTTCCCTGAAATGTTTTGCCAGGAATCACCTCTCGAACTTTTGCGGCATTCATGTTCCAGTCAAGCCCAATGGTCTTACACTTTAAGTGGTTCATATCCTTCAAAGCGAACCATGCTCCTTTCGCAAAAACAGTAATTGGGACCTCATCAATAGCGTCGCAAATCTTCGCTATATACTTTAGAGAAAATTCCTTGTAATGTGCAGGAGGTAGAACCCCTGCCCAGGAATCAAACAATTGTATGAGATCGGCACCTGCAGCTATTTGGGCCTTCAGGTATCCAATCGTTGTATCGGCAATCATATCCAGTAAGCGATGTGAATCAGCTGGATTCGTATATAGCATCCCTCTTGCTTTGGAGAAAGTTTTGCTACCACCTCCCTCGATCATATAGGAAAAAATTGTCCATGGTGCTCCAGCAAAACCTATGAGAGGAACTCTGTTGTCAAGCTCAGCCTTGGTGAGTTTGATTGCATCATAGACGTAGCTCAACTCCGCTGGATCTGCCACTTTTAGATTCGAAATGTCCTTCGCGGATGTTACCGTTTCAGGAAAATGAGGTCCTTTTTTCTCAATCATCTCATAGGATAGACCCATTGCTTCAGGGATGACAAGAATGTCAGAAAAAATAATAGCAGCATCAACACCTAGAATATCAACTGGTTGAATGGTCACTTCAGCAGCAAGTTCAGGTGTCTCCACCAATTCCTTGAAACCAGATAATTTTTCGCGAATGGCACGGTATTCGGGTAAGATTCGACCTGCCTGACGCATCAACCAAACGGGAGTGATTTCGGTGACCTCTCCGTTCGCAGCTCTAAGTAAAAGATCATTTTTCAAGGACATAGCTGCAAATCTAGTGGTTCATTTAACGTCCGACATGCTAATTGGTGCCTCATTTTGTAACTTTATATGATGGCTATACTATTTGACAATTTCAGTGAATGGAAAAAGGAAAGCGAAGCAAACAATTTGCCGCTGTATCAAGCAGTAATTGATTTTGAAGTTCAGCAGAAGGGCAAAACTGAAAAGGAAATTTGGGAGGGAGTTCAAGAAGCATTTACGGTGATGAAGGAAGCCGTTGTTGCCGGCCTGACCGAAGATATGAGCTCGAATTCAGGAATGATCAAGAATGGAGCTAAGAAAGTAATGGCATTCGGAACGCCTGTGCTATCATCTGAATTCCAAAAGTTGGTATCTCGGGCACTAGCTGCTAAAGAAGTCAACTCATGTATGGGTAGAGTAGTGGCAGCTCCAACAGCAGGAGCAAGTGGAATTTTACCAGGCGTTTTGGTGACACTTCAAGAAATACATGACCTTCCAGACCAGAAAATTTGCGAGGCACTTTTGTTAGGTGCTGGTGTTGCACTTATTCTAGAAAAACGTGCCTCAATTGCTGGGTCCGTGGGAGGCTGCCAGGCGGAGACCGGCTCAGCTGCAGCAATGGCGAGTGCAGGAATTACCTACTGTCTCGGCGGTTCAAATGATCAAATACTCGACGCAGTGGCGATAACAATTCAGTGTATGCTAGGATTGATTTGTGACCCAGTCGCAGGATTGGTAGAGATCCCTTGCGTGGTTCGAAATGCGAGTGCCGCAGCTATCGCAAACTCATCAGCTCAAATTGCTCTTGCGGATGTTAGTGCTGTTATTCCCGTTGACGAGTGTGTGGATGCAATGGGAGAGGTCGGTCAAAGCATGGAAGAAAGGTATAAAGAAACAGCCTTGGGTGGTTTAGCAGCAACCAAAACAGGACAGGCGATCTCAAAAAGAGTGCTCATTCAGGACATTGAAATTGAAGAAAGCTAGACCGAGGTCTGGATTAAATCCCTAAAGCCATCTACGTAGCTGGCGAGTGTGCAAATAATTACGCTCCAAAAGATTGCACTGATCCACATCCATTTAATGATCAAAGATTTCTTACTGCCAAGGACATTTATCAATATAGCACCACCTGGAGGTGTTAGAATTAACGGTGTAAGGAAGCAAACTCCTTTCAAACCATACCTTCTCCAAATTCTTACAAACTGCCGATTCTTCTTCGTGAAGATTTTTCTATCTTTTTTTCTAAACCTGCCCAAGAATGCTCGTATTGGACCACCAAAAAAAGTAAATAAATAGACAGTAGTCATCATACCTAAAGCAGTGAGGATAATCACGGCAAACAGCGGAAGGTCATAGGCAATAATCCCCAACGCAGGACCGAACACAAATTTGAGCGCACTCAAAAAATAGACAAGAAAATATTTTAGGACTGTTGCCATAATCAATTTGCGAACTTACAGAGGACAATGGTTATTCTTGATATTTTAAAATTTTTTTAACCATATCTTTACGCCCTTTTACTAAATGTTAGTATGCTGAATATAGTTTTATTCGGACCTCCCGGAGCAGGAAAGGGGACACAGAGCGAGAAATTGATCGCCACCAAATCATTGGTCCACATATCTACAGGAGATCTTTTTAGAAAACATCTCAAGGAAGGAACTGCTTTAGGCAAGAAAGCTCAGGGCTTCATGGATGAAGGCAGATTGGTCCCAGACGAGATTGTGATTGGCATGGTAGAAGACACGATCGAAAACCACATGGATGCCAAGGGATTTATTTTCGATGGATTCCCACGAACGGTCGCCCAGGCAGAAGCCCTTGATCTCATGCTGAAAAACCACGATCTGGGTATATCAGGAATGATTAGTTTGGAAGTGCCAGAACAGGAGCTAATTGTACGATTACTTGAGCGCGGTAAAACCTCAGGACGAGTTGATGATCAGAACGAAGCAAAAATTGCTACTCGAATCGAAGAGTATCAGAATAAGACCGAACCAGTAGCTGGGTATTACAAGAAGCAAAACAAATTCAATGGAATAGGTGGTGTCGGTTCCATTGATCAAATCTTCGAGAAGATAGATGCTGTGGTGTCTAACTTTTAGACATGGAATCCAATTTCATAGATTATGTAAAGTTCTACTCCAGATCAGGAGATGGGGGCGCAGGTTCCGTACATTTCCGTAGGGAGAAGTTCGTCCCCAAGGGAGGTCCTGATGGTGGCGATGGAGGTAGTGGAGGTAGTATTATACTACGTGGCAATGCTCAACTCTGGACACTCCTTCATCTGAAGTACAGGAAGCATATCAAGGCGGATCATGGTGGGAGAGGCGAAGGCGGCCGAAGATCGGGTGCTGATGCAGATAGCATTGTACTGGAAGTACCCATCGGAACTATTGCCCGAAATGCCGACACGAATGAAAAAATGGTGGAAATCCTGGAGGACGGTGAGGAAAAAGTCCTGCTCCCAGGAGGAATGGGAGGACAAGGTAATTACCACTACAAAACTTCCACGAATCAAGCTCCTAGAAATGCACAACCTGGCATCGAAGGAATTGAAGCTTGGGTCATTCTTGAGCTAAAAATTTTAGCGGATGTTGGGCTGGTAGGTTTTCCGAATGCTGGCAAATCAACGCTTCTTTCGGCGGTTTCAGCTGCTAAGCCTGAAATTGCCGATTATCCATTCACAACATTGGTCCCAAATTTAGGGGTAGTTGAATATCGTGATTACAAATCTTTTGTAATGGCCGATATTCCTGGTATCATCGAAGGTGCCGCAGAGGGTAAAGGATTGGGGAATCGATTCTTAAGACATATTGAAAGAAACTCTATTTTACTCTTTATGATACCAGCAGATTCTGATGATATCAAAAAGGAATATCAAATACTATTTGGCGAGCTTGAAAAGCACAATCCTGAGCTGACCGACAAAAACAGATTGTTGGCCATTTCCAAAGCGGATTTGCTAGATGAAGAACTCATGGAAGAGATGAAAACTGAGTTGCCAGAGATCGAGCACGCCTTTATATCCAGCGTCACTGGGCAGGGAATTCAGGAACTCAAGGATAAGATTTGGCAGACGTTAAACTAATTCTGCCATAATGGCATTACAGGACCAATTGGCAAAGTAATTGACATTGGTTCAAAATCATTTAGTAGGTACTGTAATGAAAGAAGAAAAAGACAAAGTGAATACGGAAGAGCTTGAAGATCAGGCAGAGACAAGCGGACAGGACACGGAGGGTGCCGAGGGAGAAAAAGAGAAGGAGAAAAAAATTGAACCGCCAACGTTGGAGGATCAATTAGGCGAAGCAAAAGACAAATACTTGAGGCTTTATTCTGAGTTCGAGAATTTTAGAAGAAGAACTGCCAAAGAACGTTTGGATCTGATTAGTACTGCCAACAGAGATTTGATGACTGAGCTATTGCCTGTCATTGACGATTTCGATAGAGCTATGACGGCCGCTGCTGAAAACAAAGACGAAAAAGCTTTCAAGGAGGGAGTTGAGTTAATTCAGAACAAGTTCAATAAAACGCTTGAAAACAAGGGACTCAAGAAGATGGGGGTTAAGAAGGGCGACAAGTTTGACGACGAGAAGCATGAAGCTATCACCCAAATTCCTGCAGAAAAAAAGTTGGCTGGAAAAGTGGTAGATGTGATTGAGCCTGGTTATTACCTGGGCGAAACGGTGGTACGATTTGCAAAGGTTGTAGTAGGAGCAAAGCAATAAGATGGCAAAAAGAGATTTTTACGAAATACTAGGAGTAGATAAATCTGCGGGTAAGGACGAGCTGAAAAAAGCTTATCGAAAAATTGCGATCAAATTTCACCCAGACAAGAATCCAGACGACAAGGATGCCGAGGAGAAGTTCAAAGAGGCGGCCGAGGCATACGAGGTTCTTAGCGACGACGAAAAGCGTGGAAGGTATGATCGATTTGGTCATCAAGGTGTAGGAGGAGCTGGAGGTGGTTTCAGTGGTGGCGGAATGAATATGGAGGATATCTTCTCTCAGTTTGGAGATATTTTCGGCGGTGGAGGAGGCGGGGGCAATCCGTTTGAAAGTTTCTTCGGTGGTGGTGGAAGAGGTCAGCGCACGAGAAAAGGGACAAATCTTAGAATCAAGTTAAAACTCACCCTCAAAGAAGTAGCCAATGGGGTTGAAAAGAAAATAAAGGTCAACCGCCTGATGGTTGATCCTGAAACCACATTCAAATCATGTTCGAGCTGCAATGGCTCTGGGCAGGTCAGAAAGGTCATGAATACAATGTTGGGCCAGATGATGAGCACTTCCACATGTCCGGTCTGTGGAGGAAGCGGCCAAACGGTTGAGAGCAGAGCAACTGGTGTCGATAGTTCTGGTTTGAAAAGAGAAGAGGAGGTCATCTCAATTAAGATACCTGCTGGAGTAACAGACGGAATGCAACTTTCAATGTCTGGAAAAGGAAATGAAGTTGCTGGCGGAATACCAGGAGATTTACTAATACTAGTTGAAGAAGCGGAAGATGAGGTGCTTTCTAGGGATGGAAACAATGTTATCTATGATCTGTACATCAGTTTCGTTGATTCTGCGCTTGGAACCAGTGTCGAAGTGCCGACGATTGACGGCAAAGCAAAAATCAAAATAGATGCTGGAACGCAAAGTGGCAAAGTGCTTCGTTTGCGTGGTAAAGGAGTCAAATCTTTGGAGGGATATGGACATGGTGATCAGCTTGTCTACGTAAACGTTTGGACACCCAAGAAGCTTTCAAGTGAAGAGAAAGAGGTGCTTGAAGGTTTGCGAGATTCTCCTAATTTTAAACCGGCTCCTTCTAAATCAGATAAGAGCTTCTTCGAACGAATGAAGGAATTTTTCGAATAAGCTTCGCAAAACGTAACCTGTCCATAAACTTTGCGTAACGTACTCCATGTCGCGGTTGATAATGACTGCAGGGATAGCCCTGCTTGTGAGTGTAAGTGCGTTTAGTCAGCTGAAAAAGTTTTATATGATAAAGGATTCGCCAGCGTTTGATACGGTGGATTTTTATCTGAAAGCTACAGCTACTAATTGCTTGATCAATCAAGCTCTGGAGGATCAAAACCCATTAACTATCTATGGAAATCCAGATCTTGAAAAAATCAACCCGTCTTTCAAAAGCAAAGTTTACGAAAACACATGCTACGCCAAGTTAATTCTGGACGAATACAGTGCTTCCAGTTTTGGCGATCGCTTCACCTTTGCTATGTCAAAGAAAACCGAGGAAAATGATTTCTGGAAAGTCAGTTTCAACGACAATAAAGTCTACCGACTAAACTTGAACTATGGCTTTGGAAATGCAGATGTAAATCTAACGGGCTCCAAAGTGCAGCAATTCAAACTAAGATCTGGTAGCGCAGACATCCTGGTGGGCTATGATATGGGAGAACCCAATCCAATCCGAATGGATACCTTTTTCGTCAAGGCGGATTTTGGATCAATCGTGGCTAAGCACATGGAGCTTTCACGAGCGAAGAATGTCATCACAAAGATTGGCTTTGGAAATGTCATGCTAGACTTTGAGAAAGGCATCACAGAAACTTGTCGAGTGGATGCTTCCGTCGGTGCAGGAAACCTTGAGGTTTTGTTGCCAGAAGAAGAAACGCCAATTATTATTTATGTTCGAGATTCTCCTTTGTGTTCTATCAGAATGACAAAGGATTTCGAAGAGGTTGAAAAGAATGTTTACGTCAACCGTTCTTACAAAGTAGATGCTGAAAATCTACTCACCTTCGACATAGACGTTGCACTCGGGCAGGTGTACTTCAAGTACGCAGACTAACTAACTCAATCCACATGTTTTAATACACCGACCACTAGCAAAAGCTGAGCAGCTGTGTAAGTGGCCATAATCCATAGGCCAGGAATCGGTATTTCCATATAGAATTTATTGATTGCCAGGATGGAGTCCGAGGCAAGAAAAAGTAGACTCCCATATAGAGCTAGACGATAGCTGTCATGTGAAGTATTTCCATCTCTGAGCCTGGCTGTCCCTGCCATTACGCAAATGACAATGCCATAGACAAAGATTGGAATAGCAAGACTGCCTGCGTTTGGCAAAAGAAGTGCGAACAGTAGAACCGCAAAAACGGCATAAGGAATAACCTTCAATAAGTCAAAACTCGGGGTTTGGAAGGTAGCTTTCTTTAAGACCAATACGTACGTCAACTGGGCAAATAGAAACAAGCCAATTCCGATCATGAAATACAGTTGATTAGACTGATAGAGCAATGCCACATCGCCGAGCCATGAGAACAGGATTGCCAATGAAAGTAGCAGCGTCTTTAATGTGACCTTACCTTTGCTGGATTCGTATATGTAGAAAATCAGAAGCGGCATCAGCACTGGCTTGGTAAACTGATTGAGCTCCACTGACTGCATAGTTTGAGCGACCAGATTTGTAGCTGATACTGCGATGTATGCCCAGAAAATTAGTTTTACTTTCATGTTTTTAACTCTTGCGAAAAATCAGATAGATAAAGGCCAAATAAGCCAGAGAACCTGAACCGCCAAAGATCATTGGAAGATTCTTGATGTCTCCTTCATAGAGCCATCCTCCGAGAAAAGCTCCCATGCCAATGCCAACTTCAAGCGCCATGAATACCGTTGAAAATCCCCTGCCTCGAAATTCGGTTGGTGCCAGGTCTGTTGCCCAGGCAAAGATTGCTGGAGATGATAAACCATACCCGGCTCCTAAGATTAATGCACCTGTAAATAATTCATTCGGAATAGAGGCAAGTCCTGTTACAATTGATCCAGTTCCTAGCGTCAAGGTAGCTACCATGAGTACAACCCTTCTGCCGTATCTATCAGAAAGCTTGCCTCCAACAACTCGTGCCACAAGAGATGTTGCGGTAAAGTAGGCAAAGAACAACCCTTTGTTGGCGACTCCCAATGATTTACTCAAATCAGGAGCTAGAGAGACGGCCACACCGAAGGAGAACGTAACAAGCATCATGACTACCGTGGGGGTCAGGACTGTTGGTTCATAGAGATCAGAGAAATTGATTTTCAAAAGTGATGGTGAAAACTTCTGCCGATCCTGCAAGGTTTCTTTCATTCCTAGCAGAACAAGAACAGAGGAAAGTGCAACAGCACCACTGATAAAAAACAGAATGTCAATAGAAAAATGAATAGCAATCTCTCCACCAATGTAGTTACCAATACCCATTCCAGTCATTCCGAAGAAACTCAGAATACCCATTCCTTCACCTCGTCTATCTATCGGAGTGATATCAGCAACGTAGGCTGCTGTCCCAGTGGGCTTAAAACCGGTAGAAAAACCATGGAGAAATCTGATAAAAAGAAAGGCGTAGATGTTAAGAAAAAATGGATAAAAGAGAGACACAATGGCGGTTACCGCCGCACCAACAACCATTACGGGAATCCTTCCCCAGGTGTCAGTAAGCTTCCCGCTAAAAGGTCTTGAAATAAGTGCTGTGATTGTGAAAAACGTAATATGCAGGCCGATGTACTTCTCTCCACCAAACGTTCGCATGAAGTCAGGAAGCTCAGGAAGCACCATGTTAAACGAGCCAAAAAACAGAAACGAACTAAGTGAAAGCAACCAAAATTGTGGTGTATAGTGTTTCATCTAATGAAAATGCAGTTCATTCGTTAGGTAATTCCTTTTTAGTAGCTCCTTCAAATTCGTCTGCCTATAGGCAGTCATTCTTGTTGATGGAGAAGAAAGGCCTTGATATAATCATTTAAATCCCCGTCCAATACATTCTGTACATCGGTCCGCTCAAAACCCGTCCTCGCATCCTTGATCAGCTTGTAAGGATGCAACACGTAATTTCTAATTTGAGATCCAAAATCGATGGCTTTTTTCCCAGCTTCAATTTGATCGCGGGCAGTATTGCGTTTTTCAATCTCAAGTTGATACAATTGAGATTTCAACATTTGCATTGCTCGTTCACGGTTGGCAAGCTGAGAACGATCCACCTGACAAACCACAACAATCCCAGTTGGTTTGTGTGTAAGCTGAACCTTAGTTTCTACCTTATTTACATTTTGCCCTCCTGCACCGCCTGATCTGGAGGTATGGAGTTCAACATCCGCAGGATTTATTTCGATTTCAATCGAATCGTCAACGACGGGATAAACATAGACAGAGGCGAATGAAGTGTGTCGCCTACCACCACTATCGAAAGGGGATATTCTCACCAGGCGATGAACCCCATTTTCAGATTTAAGAAAACCATATGCTAAAGGGCCATCAAATTCTAAAGTAACCGACTTAACACCTGCAACATCACCAGCCTGAAATTCCACCTCTCGAACCTTGTACCCATTGGACTCTCCCCACATGATGTACATCCGCATAAGTATTCCTGCCCAATCATTGCTCTCCGTTCCGCCAGCACCTGGATTGATCTGCAACATTGCTGACAGCTGATCTTCTTCCTCGCCCAGCATTTTTTTGAGCTCCAGTTCTTCTAAAAGTTTGAGTGAGGTGTCGAATTCTGCTTGAACTTCTTCTTCTGAGGCTTCCCCATCTGCGACAAACTCATAGAGCGTCTCTACGTCACCGAGGGAGTTCTCCACTTTTTCGTAGCTGTCCGTCCAGGCTTTTGCTGCACGAATTTTTTTCATGGTTTTCTCTGCCTCTTCAGGATTGTTCCAGAAGTCTGGCTGGGCGGTAACGAGTTCTAATTCTTCGAGATTTTTCTTCCTGCCATCGTAGTCAAAGATACCCCCTAAGGGCATTAACACGAGACTTCAAATCTTTCAATTCGTCGTTTGTCATAGGTTTGTTACAGTGAAGTTGCGAAGATAAGAAGGCCTTAGACTATTCCAATCCTACCGGACTTAAAATAGAGATATTAAGGTCATTGGAAATTGATTCTCACGAAGAGCATGGATTCTTTCAAATCGAAATCACCAAAAAATAACTGCTACCCAATTCGTCTAATCCAGTCGAATTTATCTTCTGTTGCGCCAGTTTTTATTTTGGTGAGCTCTTCAAGTAGTCGGTTAGAAATCGTTCGCGATTCTACGGATGGAAGATCATAATCAACACCATCAAATCCGATCGTTTTGATTTGAGATATGGATGCACCAGTGCCAATTCCGAATGCCTCTTTAAGCTCATTTTTTTCAAGAGCTTCGATGATTTCAGTGACTTTGATTGGTCTTTCTTCTACGTTCAATCCCCAGTCTCTGGCAATGATCAAAGCACTTTCTCTGGTAATTCCAGGAAGAATGGAGTCGTTTGTAGCAGGTGAAAGTAGTGTATCGTTCACCACAAACATGATGTTCATTGTACCAGCTTCTTCTATATATTCATGCGTTTGTCCATCAGTCCAGATCAGTTGATGATACCCCTGATCCTGCGCTTTTTTTGCAGGGTAGATGGAAGCGGC
>JBDWQX010000123.1:0-18536 GCA_039986395.1 Cyclobacteriaceae bacterium | reverse complement strand
AAATTTGTCTATGCGTGAAAAGAGAACCACATCACCTCCTGGTTTTTCTCTTAGACTAATCCGTCGGTTATGTAAAAAGGAACTGGCCGAAGAGTTCGAAGGAAATTTGCATGAATACCATGCGACGTTGCGCAACGCCTCATTTAAAAAACTCAAGTATTGGTACCAGGTATTGAATTATCTGAGACCATCAACACTCAAATCGACTAATATAAAATTTCAGCCTATGTTCAATTTCAACCCCGTCCTTACTTTCAGAAATCTCTTGCGATACAAGTCCACTTCGTTTATCAACATCTTTGGGTTCACGCTCGGATTGGTTGCGTCCATCTTCCTGTACTTCTATATCTACTCGGAACTCAGCTACGATTCGTTTCATAAAGACAAAGATCAGATCTATCGGGTTGTGCGATTGTCCGATATTAATGGCTTATCCTATAGCATTGGTGTGAGTTCAGGACCTTATGCGAGGGCGCTAAAGAATGACTTTCCAGATGACGTGAACACGGTAACACGTGCTCAACCTGATGATGGTCTCGTTTCCTTTGGTGATAAGAAATTTTTTGAAGAGAATTTGCTTTTTGCTGATGCAAATTTCTTTGAATTTTTCTCCTTCCCATTAAGCGCAGGTAGCCCCAACGATGTGTTGAAAGATGCTAACTCGGCTGTACTTACGAAAGCAGCAGCGAAAAAGTATTTTGGAGATCAAAATCCATTGGGACAGATCATCGAAGTAGATAACCGGTATCAGTTTACGGTCACTGGAGTTATGGACGAATTTCCAACTAATTCATCCCTGGAGTTCGATATGGTCTTTTCCCTTCAGATATATGAACGCTTCACTTGGTTTTCAAACTGGTGGAGCAATGGGCTAATTACCTATGCAAACATTTCAACACCTCAACAAGCAAGTAGGGTGATAGAGCAGTTGCCTGGCTTTATGGATAAATACTTTGGTGAAGACTTCGAAAAATCTGGCTCAAGAGTGGATTTGACTTTGGAACCGCTGAATGATTTGTACTTCAATAATGAAACGAGGTATGATTTTGTCAGACATGGTGATATTGATTCAATTTTCATCTTGGCTCTTGTAGCTATTTCAATCTTATTTATTGCCTGCTTCAACTACGTAAACCTCTCCATTGCGCAGTCTTTTATGCGGGCAAAGGAAGTAGGTGTTCGTAAGGTATTGGGTGTTCCCCGATTCAGATTGGTTTCGCAATTTCTTGGTGAGTCCCTGATGATTTTGTGTTTTTCCATTCTGCTGTCAATAGGAATTTGTCACTTGTTAAATCCAGTTTTTAATTCATCCTTTGGGTTAGACGTGGCCCTTAACTGGGGGGATAGCAATGTGCTTATTTTTTTTTTGGGATTGGTGATTACGGTTTTAATCACTTCAGGTATTTACCCTGCGATTCTTCTTTCTTCATTTAAGCCAGTCTCCGTTCTGAAAGGAGGTAAGTTATCCTCAGGCAAAAATGTTGGTTTGAGAAAAGGATTGGTGATCCTTCAGTTTTCTATTTCTATTTTTCTGATTGTTGCCACATTCCTGATCTCTGCTCAGACAGATTTTCTCAATTCAAAAGACTTGGGGTTTGACAAGGAAGCGGTGGTGGTTCTTGACTTGAACAACTCGGAAATACGTGGCGAAGTGCAGTCGTTCAAAGACAGACTGCTAGCAAACAGCAATGTGAAAAAGGTTTCTGGGATGTCTGGGGAACCAGGGGGATTTCATGATGCTTCTGGGTTTATCATTTCGGGAATTGATGGAAGCAACAGGATGCGGACGGTTTTTGCAGATAGGGATTATCTGGAATTGTTTGAAATAGATATAGTTGCAGGACGGAATTTTTCTAATGAAATAAGCTCCGATGAAGAGAACGTCATTATTTTCAATGAAAAGGCAGTAACAGATATGGGCCTACGTCCCGAAGATCTTATAGGGAAAAAGGCTACTATGCCAGGCTGGGATATTGACAACGCGCCAATAATTGGTGTAGTAAAAGACTTTCATTTCAAATCGTTGAAAGATGAGATTGAGCCTTTAGCGATCATCAGTAACGGCCGACCTAGAAAGCTAGCGATTAAGGTGAATGAGCAAGATATTGCCAACACACTTTTGTTTATAGATGAGACCTACAAAACAGTAGCCCCTAATTTTCCGATAAGCTATCAATTCTTAGATCAAAATCTGGAACGCTTGTATGAAGATGAATTAAAACAAGCCAAAGTGTTCACGGCATTTTCTGGAATTTCTATTCTTTTGGCCTGTCTGGGAATCTTCGGTTTGGCTGCTTACAGTGCACAACAAAGGCAAAAGGAACTAGGTATTAGGAAAGTGTTGGGAGCAACCCCTCAACAAATCATCAATCTGATCTCCAAGGAATTCGTAATACTGGTACTAGTTGCTACCGTCATTGCCTCGCCCACAGTTTGGTACTTCATAAAGAGCTGGCTAGGCAATTTTGCCTATAGAATAGAAATACCTGACTACTGGTACATTTTCGTCCTTGGTGGTCTTATCGCGGTTGTCATCGCTTTGTTGACGATCATCGTAAAAACGTATCGGGCAGCTGTTTCCGATCCTACGCACAGTATTAGAAATGAATAAGCTTATCCATCGATGACACTAAAAAAATCAATTATGAAAATTAGTCTATGCGTGATGTTTGTTTTGACGCTACTGTCCTTCAGCAACGCCCAAAGTAAGAACGATAAAAAACTAGTAGAAAAGGCATGTTGGGATTACATTGATGGATTCTACAAAGGAGACACCACCAAAATTATCAGTAGCGTTAAGCCGTCCTTAAATAAGCTGGGATACTGGAAAGCTGAGGGTGAAGAAGTGTACAAGAGTGATGGTTATATGACTTTCGAGCAGGCTAGAAAATATTCCAAGCGCGTACTTGAAGAGAAAAACTTCCCTAAATCGGATGCCCCGAAAAAGGTAGAAGTCCTGGATGTAATGAATCAAATTGCTTCTGCCAAGGTGACCCTTTGGTGGGGAACCGATTACCTTTTACTTTCAAAAGAGGGCGATAAGTGGATGATTGAACAGGTTCTCTGGGAGGGGCCACTACAGAAATGACTCTAGCACAAGTCAAT
Organism: Cyclobacteriaceae bacterium; assembly: GCA_039986395.1. Lineage (GTDB taxonomy): Bacteria > Bacteroidota > Bacteroidia > Cytophagales > Cyclobacteriaceae > Ekhidna. Next base: position 15,431 of record JBDWQX010000123.1, on the reverse strand, counting down.
AAGTAGACCTACAACTTTTTTAATGCGGTTTCCATCATAAGGGTAAACCTACCGTATGAAATCTACTTTTTTACTCTTACTACTCATAGCAGCTTTAGGTCTGCGCGCTCAATCCGAAATAGAAGACTATTTGAATGAAGTGGCGGCACTGAACTCTTTTAGCGGATCAGTGGTAGTGGCGCAGAATGGTGAAATCGTATTGAATGGCGGGTTCGGGAAGGCAGACCACGAACTACATGTAGAGAATACATCTAGTACAGTTCATCGCATAGGCTCCCTTACCAAGCAATTCACGTCGATGGGCATTTTAAAGCTCTTTGATGAGATTGATACTATTTCGATCGATGATCGGCTAAGTACGTTTGTGCCAGAACTTCCAGAAGCTTGGCAAGCTATTACCATATTTCAACTGCTCACACATACTTCTGGTATTCCCAACTATTTTGGAGACCTGGATGCGGTTCCAGTAGAGGACACATACAAGGAAATTGAGAAGGTGATCGAAATGGAGAAAAGTAATCCTCGTGGGTTACGGAATGCTCCAGGTTCTCAATTTAGGTATAGCAATTTTGGTTATGCTATGCTGGGTTACATCATCGAAGTTATCTCTGGTCAAGACTATTTTGATTACCTAAAACAGACAATATTCACCCCACTCTCGATGACTCAGACGTTTTACGACGATCCACGAATGCTCATAACAAACCGTTCGGAGGGGTACAAATTTTCAAATGGACAGTTAGCTAACGATGCTCTAAAAGATCCTGCAGGCTATGCTGCAGGTGGTATATTGTCTTCAACCGAGGATATCTTGAAATGGAGTACAGCACTAACATCTGATATTATTCTCGATGAAGAGGTAAGAAGAAAAATGTTTCAGCCGTACCTGGAGAACTATGGACTTGCCTGGACAATTACAGTGAGGAATGGAAGAACTAGATATGATCATAATGGCGGTACTCATGGCTACAATAGTAGAATTGTCTACTATCCTGAGGAAAAAATGCTCATTGCCATACTTGGAAATAATGAAGATGTGCGATCAGCCACGATCACCTGCGTGATGGAAGGACTTCTCTTCGATGAGAATGATCCCTTTCTTTCTTTAGCTTACACTTTTGATATGAATGCTTTCGAAAAATTCGTAGGTGAGTATGTAAGTGATACCGACGGTAAACGCAGTATCCAACTTGTAGATGGTAAGCCACATTACGTAAATGGTAAGACAAAATTTGAAATTATTCAGCAGACAGAGAACTCGTTTCGGTTTGCAAAATATCGTGAATTCAAGATCGAATTTTCTGATAACAACACATTCACGCTATCCACATGTGCTGTAAACCCTAGAGTTTTCGAAAGAAATTAATGCATGATCAATTGAGATATTCTTCCGCAATTTTTAAGCAAAAAGCAACATCCAAAGCATCATGGTACATCAGTTGAACAGATTCTCCCTTGGAGTCTACGGTGTTATAATTTCCTGGCAACTGACTAGGAAGTTCTCCAGTTAGGGTACCCAGAAAGACGCAGGCAGTAAGTAGACTTCCCAATGGAGTCGGATGACTTCCATCAGCTATGTATAGCTTGATATCTGGTCTTAGCCTCCGTGCTGCTGCCCAAGCTTCACCTGCCGGAACTAAACCTGCGTCGTTTTGCTCAGCAGCTTGCCTGTAGAGTTTAGAAATTGTTTTTTGCTGCTGCGGCAGTTTCTCACGAGCCCATGTCATATAGAAGTAAGGCTCTGCTCCGTTCTCTCTAATAAACTCAGAGAATTTTTTGGAGTAGATCAAGAAGCTATCTGGTTGCTGAATGGTACCCATGCTCTGCTCTTGCAAAACGACAATATCGAAGTTGCCATTTTTTATCAACTCCTTTGTTTTTAGCCCATAATCTCCACGCCAATGACTACTTAGTCGTGTGCCTCCAGATGTGCTTTTTTCAGTAATCAGCTTCGTCGAGGTACTGTCAGAAATGAGTGAGACTATGTGAGGAAGATTCGAATAGTAGATGTAACTGTTGCCAACAAATAATGCTCGTAATGTATCCCTCTTGTTTTGACCTTCGCATATCAGTGCTGAGGTGACGAAGAAAAGAGCGAAAAGTAGATTTCTTTTTTTGAAGCTTAATTCTATTATCATTTTGACTAAAGATAAGACATTCTTCTACGATTTTGGCCTGAGTTTGGCGTACCGAATCTCATCCCAGAATTGACCTTTCTTGAAAACAGCCTGTTTAAATATTCCTTCCTTAATAAACCCAGCTTTTTCGAGCACTCGTTGAGATGCTTTGTTGAATTCGAAAACACCGCAGTGAACCCGGTTGAGATCAAGAGTCTCGAATCCAAATTGCAGAGCCAGGACGATCGCCTTGGTCATAACCCCTTGATTCCAATAAGGTTCTCCAAGAAAATAACCCAATTCAGCACTGTTCTTATAAACATCGGTTTCTCGTATCAAGCCAATATTTCCCACATACGTGCCGTTGGATTCTATGGCAAAAGCTGAGATTTGATCTCCAACTCGAATCAATTTCAAAAATCTTTCAGCATCTCTTCGGGTGTAAGGGTGAGGAAACTGGTCTCTAAGATTGATGCTTACATTTTCATTGTTAGCTAACTCAACCATCCTATCTGCATCGCCCGATTTTAGCTCTCTCAAGGTTACTGTAGACTGTTCCATCTTAGATCACTGAGTGCTTCATGTCAAACGCCATTGTTAGATAGTGATTTCCGTTGTAATCAAACTGATCTATTTCTTCCCAACCAATTTTTGAATGGGCACGTGTCGAAACCTCATTTATTGCGTTGATAAATGTTACTGCCAATGGAAATTTTTCCATCCAATGAAGACGCATTTCTTCGAATAGGATGTTAAAGACTTTTTTACCGCGGTAAGCCATATCGACACATACGGGACCGTACTGAAAAGTAGCGGAAGTAGCTACCTCAAAATTTTTGAAACTTAACCTCGGAAACCTGGAGGTCATATACCTGAAAATTGGCCATTGATCGTAGTAGTCCCAAGTCCCAGCAAATACGTATGCAATAATTTTGGTATGATCTTCACAAAGAAAGAGACCCGACTTACCGATAATGTCCTTAATCTGTTCATGAGTAAATGGAGTAGTAACGAATCCTTTTTTGCGTTCTTCCTTGTCAAGCTCACTATGAAGGTAAACCTTTTGAAGATCGAGTATTCCGTCGATGTCTGAGTCAGTTGCTATCCTGGAGTGCATTGAGATCATTTTGCTAAAGATCGCCAATCTTCTTAAATCCTACTCTGATAGGTGAACAATTCGTAGTAGCGTCCCTTGGAAGCAATCAGTTCATCGTGTGTGCCGCGCTCGATGATCTTTCCATCTTCGACAATCAAGATCTGATCCGCTTGTCGAATGGTGCTTAACCTATGGGCTATCACAAAGGTGGTTCGGTCACGCATCAGGATATCCAAACTTTTCTGGATGTACGTTTCGCTTTCTGTGTCAAGGTTGGAGGTAGCCTCATCCAGAATAATAACCTTTGGATTTGCGAGAAGTGCTCGTGCAATCGAAATTCGCTGACGTTGACCGCCAGAAAGCTTCACGCCTCGTTCGCCAATAACCGTATCCAACCCTTCATCAAAACGGTCTGTGAACTCGTTCACGTAGGCACCTTTTACTGCCTCTGTTAATTCTGACTCCGTGGCATCTGGTCTTGGAAATAGGATATTTTCCCGAATGGTACCTTCAAATAGAAAGTCATCTTGAAGTACTACACCGAGGTGTTTCCGATAGCTCGAAAGCTTGATTTTGGATAGATCTTTTCCATCAATGGTTATCTGTCCTTCATCTGGGGTCAAGAAGGTTGCAGCCAAACTTGCGATGGTGGATTTACCCGAACCAGAGCTCCCGACCAGAGCTGTTACGCTTCCCTGTGGTGCTTTGAAGCTAATGTTCTTCAATACTTCTTTGTCTTCCTCGTAGCTGAATGAAACATCTTCAAAAACAATATCTCCGTGCAATTCTTCTAGTTTGTTCGGTCTTAGACTGTCCAAATCCTCGGGATCCATTTGCATGATTTCCTCCGTTCTGTCCAGCCCGGCAAAAGCTTCAGTCATTTGGCTACCAATGTTACTCATTTGTACTATCGGCGCGATCATAAAAGCAAGGAGTGAAATGAATGAAATTAGCTCCCCAGAAGTCAACTCTTGTTGGATCATGAAGTAGCCACCCATTGCCAGAATGCCTGCACTTGCAAATCCAATTAGAAAAGTTCCTGAACTGGTCACTAGCGCAGTAGCAGTTAGACTTGATTTCACATTTTCAAATAGTCGCCGAGCTCCTGATTCGAAGGTTTTGTTCTCAGATTCTTCAGCATTGAATCCCTTAATCACTCGAACACCATTCAATGTCTCGGTGAGCCGTCCAGTTACTTCTGCATTCAGTTTTCCTCGCTCACGAAAAATTGGACGAATTCTACCGAAAGCCTTCAACGCGATGAAGGCAAAAAGACCAACAGGGATCAGGGTGAAGATTGTCATCGAAGGGCTAATATTGATGAGGAGTATGAGAGCAAGAACCGAGGTAATGGTTCCACCAATCAATTGTACTAGACCTGTGCCAACAAGATTTCTGACACCTTCAACGTCGGTCATTATTCTTGAGACCAGTGCTCCTGACTTATTGTTGTCAAAGAAATTTATGGGTAGCGAGAGAATTTTTTTCTGAACTTTCACACGTAATTCAGAGATCAGAAATTGAGCTTCTACGCTCAAAATTTTTGTGAGGAGAAATGAGGACAATGCCTGAACGGCTAAAGAGATGATGATCACAATGACGATAAGTTTTAGCAGTTCAAAATCTTGGTTAGGAACTGCATCGTCTAACAGGTACTTGGTTGCTGTGGGAAGCACCAACGCGGCTGGACGACTGATGAAAATTAGCAGGAGGCCAATCGACAATGTTTTCCTTCTTGGCCAGATGATGTTTTTAAGAGCCCAACCAAAGGTGACGTTCTTCTTTTTACTCATGTGCCGTTCTAGTCGATAACCGTACCTAAATGAGAAAGCATGTCAAATAGGCAGAAAAGGGAGGTTTAAGTTGCAGCGTTTAAGGTATCCAAGATCCAACAAAACGCACAGGAAACGTGGTGCTTAAGAACTGGTAAAATCACCTTGCACAATTCACACACCGTAGACTTTCTGGCATTAGCAGAATCCGCCCAAGAGGAATGGGCTGTTTGCATTTGATACAGATGCCAAAATCCTTCGTTCCGACCTTGCCTAAAGCTTGGTGTAGTTTGGTTAGTTTTTCTTCTGCTTGTCGCAATGCAGATTCTGTGATACTCTTGTTATTGATTGCATCCATTCGTGAAATACGACCTATAGCATTATCTAGAGAGACAGGTTTTGACAGATCTTTATATTCCAGGATTATCTGCTCAGTTTTTAGAATTTCTTTTTCTATCTGATCTCGAAGTTCCTTTTCAGTCATTGTTGTTAGTTAAGTAGTAGACTGGTTAACTTGTAGCAAGTTCCTAAACACTTTTCAACCAATTAACATTGGCTACCATTTAACCAATCACCAGTTAGCCAAGATAATCTTCCCTAACAGGACAAAATACATCCATCAATTTGCAGTCCGTAATAGCCACACCAGAATGTGGAACATTCGAAGGGATGACAGCAATTTCACCAGCTTGCAACTTTCTAGTTTCTCCATCTACAGTTAGCTCATACGTGCCTTCAACAACAGTGGCTACTTGCTCATGATGATGGGAATGTTCGGGTAGGGGACTACCTGCCTTTGCGTCCCAATAAGCTATGGTCATTGAGTCTGTGTGAACAAATCGAACGGTATAACCGGGCAGAATTTCTCTCTGTTCGATTGTTTCAATTTCAATAAATGCCATTGTTGATATTTTATTTTGGATTTATGTGATTTATGATCTGGTTTCCAAATACCAAGATAAGCTGCTGTGTTTGAATACTACAAATTGAACCAGTAGGTCATTTTGATGATAAGCGCTCGATTTTTCTTTTGAAGTCCAGAATCGACGTAATTTTCTGTCCCGTAGTTATCTGTGTAAACCACAAAAAGGTCCGATACTGGTGCGAACCGCCACTGAAAGCGGGAGTTAATGTTGAGATTATCAATCTGGCTATTGTACTGCACAAAATTTGTGAAGAAAACGGATTTTGAGAGTGTCAAGTCAACTCGTGGACCAATCAACCACAGGTCAGCATCGTTGTATGGCTCAGGCATTCGGAGCCTGTTGTAGTTTGCATCTAGCCGGACGGCCACCAATGGTTGGAACCGGTAATTGAGCGTAGTTCTGAGGCTTGTACGGTCACCGTTAAAGAATTGACCAAGATATCCGTTCACACTATAGCTGAAGATCTTTCGCATGTCGGAAGAATAGTTGAAGTTGAAGCTGTTGTAGGTGTAGCCCGTAAAAATGGGCAACTCTGCTCCGTCTGTTCGAGTGGGGTCGAAGGAGTCACTAAATAACCATGTGTAATTCTGCTCTAGAGAAGCCGAAATTCTTCCAGTGTTTGCCAACGATGTGTTGACGTTAAATGCATACTTGTGATCTGTTTTTCTACCTGAATTCCAGAAAAATTCTACCTCTCCCTGTAGTTGAATCGAATTAAATGGACCACTTTTTGGAAAGAAATTTCTCCCAAAGTCCGGATTGATTCTGAACATTCCAGGACGCGGCACGAAGCCTACTTGCGCATTGTGGTTTTCTCCAACATACACGTGTGCCCAACTCCACGTCCAGGTGCGGGACTGATATCCGATCCAGCCAGTATGCGAGCCGTTTTTAGACGAAGTCTGCTCGTCAAAGGAATGATGGTAATTTACCTTTCCATTCCACTTCCCGTTGCTGGAAGCTATGTTGTAGTCAAAACCCAGAAGACTGTTTTTACCTTGATAAGGTGTAGAATCGTTCACAGCATAGTCTTCAAAGGTTTGTTTGTTCACGGCAATAACGCCAATGTTAGACCTTCCAAAGATCTTTCTCTGAAGTGCACCAACAGAGTAATTTATGCTAGGTAGGTTGATATCATCGTCTTCTGCAGCTTGCATGTTTAGTACCCCGATCCTCCAATTTTTATCTAACTTTCCACTCAATCTGGCTCCTGCGTATATCTTGTTTTGAACATTAGTCCCTGTGGATTCATCTCGGGCTATTCCGATACGTCGAGAGAAAAATGGCCGAGCAAAAAACGGATGACCAAAACTGTCAAACAAATCCGCATTCTCAAGAAAGAACTGCCTCCGCTCTGGGAAAAACAATTCGAAGCGATTTAGGTTGGTAACCTGCTGATCCAATTCCACTTGCGAAAAGTCAGGGTTGACTGTTAAGTCCAGATTCAATGATGGACTGACTCCGATCTTTGCGTCTCCTCCAAACTCTAGTTTACTATCTGCTGATGTTTGTGTTTCCGACTCAAAGTCCCGGGTGGTGACAGGTGACACGTAGGGGATGAGTGAGACATTGGGTCCCGATTTTTTTAGCGGTCTATCCCAGATTAACTCTTTCATAAAAGCGAGGGAGAGAATGGGAAAATTCCTGGGAATTCTGGCCCAGCTCGCTCGCTCTCCAGTAAGGCCATTGATCCTGTAAAAGTTAACATTCCAATTAGTGCTTCCGGGCTTGAACCTAAGTGTTTTGAATGGAATGGCAGCTTCTGCAATCCAGTAGTTTTCATGTTGGGTGGCACTTGCTAACCACTTATTGTCCCAAGAAAGTGACAAGTCAGTGCCTCTGGTTCCGCCATTGCTAATCAAGCCTTCTCTCTGGACACCAAAAGGATTGATACCAAACTGGAAAGCATTGGTGTTGTCTTGGAATGGATCGATTTCAATGGTAAAGCCATCAAAATTTCCGCGATAGTCCCTGCGTAGCGAAGGAACAGCGTATGTTTGGTTGGGTGTTAGGTTGTGCATTTTCGCACTGACGTAAAGGTATTGATCATCGTACGTCATGCGGACTTCCACCTGTGCATCTGCAAGCACAGAGTCAGTAGGAAAGTATTGATGGAAATTGGTCGTCATCTGAGCAAGCTCCCAGTCCGATTCTTCCAATTTTCCGTCAATAGTTATTGTTCCTGTAGCCTTCTGGATACGATAGTTGTCATCCTGGGCCCATAGAAATAACGGAGATAGTAAAATGAGGAGGGTTAGTCTCTTCATGCTGCGAATATAGTATTGAGGCTTAAATCGCTTGCTCAATTGTGGTAGACATTTGATAGACGGTTCAGGAATTCATTTTAGTTGATTTTTGAAGGGGGAGTTTGTCCCTAAAATCAGATCAAGTGCTGGTTTGATTTTAGAAGGCCGTTTTTCTTTATTTCATTGTAGATTCTGAGGCAAATCCACGCATCGGTAGCGGCATATCTCTGCTGACTGATTGTCAATTCGCTGAGCTCCCAATTTGACGTTTGCTGGCCTTTGGAAATTCGATGTTTGAGAAATATGGCAGCTAGCTTTTTCACACCAATATGCTTGGCTCCAATACCCTTGGCAATGTCATTGACATCAATAAAACCGGAGGGTCTAAAATTCGCTAATTTTTCAAGCTCTTTGATATCATCGTCAATGCTAATTCCAAGCTTGGTAACATCGGAATTCCCCATGAGATCAAAAAGAGGCTTCGGGTATCCAATCTTATTTAGTCGGAAAAGAAAGGCCTCATCAATGGATGAGAGCTGAATCATTGCCGTGGGGTTGTACTCCCCTTTTTTGAATGTGGGCTTTTTCTCAGTGTCAAACCCCAAAATTTTTTCGGTACTAAGTGCTTTGATGGCCCTATCAAAGTCACTCTCGGTTTCTACTACATAAATTGGCCCATTGAAAGTCAACAAAGGAAGTTCTCTGATATCCTCCTTGGTAATATTGTCCCAGAAGATATTACTCACTCTTGGTTACCAGTTTTTTGATTTTGTACCCTGTATAGGCGACAATTATGGTCATAATTGGGCTAATAAGGTTAAAGAAACAGTAGGGTAAGTAAGTGAACGTCCCTACACCAAGCACAGTAGAATGGTAGGCTCCACACGTGTTCCATGGAATGAGCACCGAAGTGACCGTTCCTGAATCCTCAAGTGTTCGACTTAAGTTTTCTGGAGCAAGTCCTTTCTTTTTGTAAATATCGGCATACATCCGCCCGGGAACAACGATCGCTAAATACTGATCAGATGCGGTGACATTGAAGAATACGCACGTTCCCACGGTTGAGGAGATTAGCGAACCAAGTGAGTTGACTTTGGAAATGATGGCTTTTGCCATCCTTTTGAGCATCCCCGATCCTTCCATAACACCACCGAAAATCATTGCCGATAGAATCAGCCATATGGTGCCGAGCATTCCTTTCATACCTCCTGCGGTCAGCAATTCGCTAACCATATCATTTGAAGTTGTGATGGCAATGTCTCCATACATAGATTTCATTATCCCGATAAAATATCCAACACCGCCTGAGGTGCCGCCAATTTCTGCCACTAAGTGTGGCTGAAAAATCAATGCGAAAACAGCACCTAACAATGTTCCGATTAGGAGAGCGGGCAACGCTGGCATTTTCTTAACGATTAGTACAACAACCGCTACAGGCACGATAAAAAGAAGACCGTTTATGTTGAATCGATCACTTATTGCTTTTAATATGACGTCTGTTTCTGAAATGGAACCACTACCTGTTTGAGTGAACCCAATGATCAGAAATAGGACCAGAGCGATACTAATTGACGGTACTGTAGTGATTGTCATGTAGCGAATGTGTGTAAAAAGATCTGTGCCTGCCATAGCCGGAGCCAGGTTTGTTGTATCTGACAACGGCGACATTTTATCACCAAAGTATGCACCGGATAGTATTGCTCCTGCTATGAGTCCGGGAGAAATCCCTAGTGCCTGACCAATTCCTATCAAGGCGATTCCTACTGTTGCCGAGGTAGTCCATGAACTCCCAGTAGCTATTGAAACAATCGCACAAACAACACAGGCAGCAAAAAGAAAAATTGTTGGGTTTAGAATTTGTAAGCCATAGTAGATCATGGCGGGCACAACACCGCTAAGGAGCCATGTTCCTGCCAACGCCCCAATCATTAAAAGAATAAGCATAGAGGCCATAGCAGAGCTGATACTTTTCACGATGCCCTTTTGGATTTCTTCCCAGCGATAGCCAAGTCGAAGTGCAACAAGTGATGCAACAGCTGCAGACAAAATGAGAACGATCTGATTGGATCCATCTAAGGAAGCATCACCAAAAATACCAACGTTGATAGAGAGAAGAACGGTAAGAAATAGTACGGGAATTAAGGATTCACCAAGGGTGGGTTCTCGCTTTGCTGTCATTTTCAGTTTATTGCTAACTGCCAAAATAGAACTTTTTGCTCTATTAAACACTGGAATCATGAGGAACCCTTGCTCAAAGCCATGGGAAGTTCTGGGTGTATAAATGTCTTAATATATGGACAATTGTCAAAAGATAAAGCCGCTCATAAATATGGGATTACCAGTATTTTTTAGTACTTTTTTGGTAAATACCGAGAGGTATTTTGCTTTTTATATAAACCACACAACTACTGCCACTATGAGGGAGCCCCTGTCAGCCGCTCTGAGGATTGCTCTGATCCTTTGTTTCCTGCCTTTCTTATCTTTTGCACAGGACAACGCACTTCTCTTTGATGGAGTAGATGATCATGTTTTTGTTGCGCCTGGCCCCTTGTTTGACGGCACCCAGACCATCACTTTTGAGGCATGGGTTAATCCAGCATCGGTAGCTGGTACAGATGCAATCGCGAGTTGGATTGACGGTGGCGGGAACGAGGCAACGTTTTCTATTGCTGCTGGATTTCTAGCACTTACTCAGAATAATGGAACAACTCCAGCAACACTAACTGGATCGCAGAATATAAATGCCAATGAGTGGACACATGTAGCACTAGTTATTACAGTTGGATCTCTAAATTTTTACGTAAACGGGGTTGAGGAAATCATGGGGACGCCGGATCCCCAGGCAGGAGCTGCAGATATGTTTAGCATTGGAGTTTCTGCTGTGAGTGCCGATTATTTTAGTGGACTTATTGATGAAGTTCGCATATGGGATACGGCTATTGACGAAGCGCAACTTAACAGTCAAATGTTTACCTCTCTAGTTGGGAATGAAGCAAACCTAATCGCTTACTATCAGTTCGATGAAACCACTGGGACGATACTTCCTGATTTAACATCTAGTAGCTATGACGGTTCACTTGTGAGTTTTCCTGCGTCGACCGACCCGAATTGGCAAGCTTCTGCTGCGCTTACAGAAGTATTTACAGTCATTAACAACAACGATGATTTAGTTGGATCTTTTAGACAAGCCATTGTTGATGCTAATGCATCAGTCGCAGACAGTGTTCGTGTTGAGTTCAATTTTGCGGCTCCGCTAACACTCTCACTTGTCACGCAACTGCCAAATATTACAAGGTCAATGGCCATTGATGGCACTACGCTTCCAACATTCAATTTTGCGACGGAAAATATGGTGACACTCGATTTGTCCAGTGTGATCAATGGTGACGGATTTCATATTCAATCAGTTGATGTTTCCATTATTGGAATCAAATTGGAAGCAACCCAGTTTGGTGTAGTGGTTAATGGAGAAGCCTATGATAATGCAGTCATCCAGCAAAACATATTCGAGGCAAATACCACTACTGCCATCAGTGTTAACAATGGTGATAATGTTACCATTGCGGGAAATCATATCGGCGTTTCAGGCGATGGGTTAGCTGGTACAACAGGCGGAACAGGTATTGCCCTATCAGGAACTGACGGTGCTATTATTGGTGGGGATAGAATGGCTGGAGAAGGAAACATGATTGCTGGATCAGAGTTCAGTAGTGATTTGATCAATATCTCCGGAAGCGATTTCATCACCATTGAAGGGAATATTTTAGGCGCCTCTACAAGTGGAAGTGATATCACGAACAGTCGGGGTATCACCATAAATAATACCGATAATGTTGCAATAGGAAGTGCAGATGCCAACCGAAGGAATTATATAGCTGGGATTGACAATGCTGCTGCACTTTCCGTAAGTAATGGTAATCAAGTTCATATCAGGAACAACTATGTCGGCATTGGTATAGTCGATACACATGCAATCGGGAATAATAGTGGTAATGCGATACCTGGCATTAGGCTATCTACTGGCATTACAAATTTCACGATTGATGGAAATGTGGTCAGTGGAGCGAGTCAGGGAGTCAATTTAGCTGGAACAACGAACACTGGGTCAATTCTTAATAACCTGATTGGAGTTCGTCCTGATGGAACCACTGCATTTGGAAATACCACGCATGGAATAAACCTGACTGGTTCCTCACTTTCAGCTATCACCATTGGTGGTGGAGGTGGCGAAAATATCATTGCCTACAACAACATTGGGATCCGAACCGATCAAACCTCGTTTGGTACAATTGAAATTTCGGAGAATAGCATTTTGTGTAACACAACAACTGGAATAGATATTTCCGGAACACCTGCAATCGCCGCACCAGTTATCAGTTCAATCCGACCTACAACTATCTCTGGAACGACTACTTCCGAGGACAATTCCAATATTTTGATATACGAGGTGGATGCATCCTGTGCAGGCACACAAGGTGAAACGTTCATCATGGAAGGATCGGATGTTGTTAGTGGTGGTACGTGGACTGTGAGTGGCACATTTGACATTGCAAGTTCTTTTGTGGCGGTGGTTGTTGATGATGTGAACAGTGTTGATGCTGAATTTGGTAGTTCGGAATTCAGTGCTCCTGCCGCTATCGACCCCTTTACTGTAATAATCACAGATGACTCGGGTGTGGGTTCCTTACGTTGGGCTGTTGGAAATGCGAACAGTAGTGTTGATGAAGAAACTATCACCTTTGACTTACCTGGAGTGCCCGCCACCTGGGTAATCACCACCACCACGGCAATCAGCATTAGCGGCAACTCAAATGGAGTAATCATCGATGGAACATCACAGTCTGGCTATACCCAATGGGTAGATATGGTTCAAATAGATGGCCCTGACGGATTTACAGCAGCAACTCTTTCCCTTTCTGAGCCAAACGTGGAAGTATATGGTCTACACTTCACCGATGGCCGCTATGCAATTCTTACAGATGCCAGTGCCGCCGACTTCCAAATTGGGTCAGCTACTGACGGTAATGTCTTTCAATCCGCCAACCAATTTGGATTAAATATTACCGGAACAGATGGAGGAACGATTCAAGGAAACCGAATCGGCACAAGTAAGGACGGCTTGTCCATTACTGGTACGGGCGCAAGCAGTGATGGTATCTACCTCTCTGGAGCCAGCAACATCCAAATTGGTGGTGATCGCTTTGCTGGCGAGGGGAACCTCATTTCTGGAAATGGAAGTGGAACCGACTATGCTATTGATATCAACAGTAGCTCTACCACACAGATTGAAGGAAATCTCATCGGAACAGATGCCAATGGAGAGAATGATTTAGGGAATACAAGAGGAATAAATGTAGCAGGCTCGAGTTCAAGTTTTACCACAATTGGGGGCGCGTCCCCAAGCGCGGTGAACGTGATTGCTGGAAATAGTGGTGCAGGAATTACAGTACAGTCAGCAGTGGACAACCTTTCTATTGAAAACAACCTAATAGGAATTACTGCTACGGACATTGGTCATTCGAACAACAGAGGGATTTCCATCATCGCATTGGGCACTGGAGGTCAGATCATAGACAACACCATTTCCGCAAATACAGGTGCTGGAATCTACCTTGACCAATTCACGAATGACCTTCTGATCCAGAACAACATCATTGGCTTGACTACCGCAGGAGTCAGCGCGCTGGGTATTCGCAATTCTGCTGCAGGAATTCAGGTTCGAAGTGTAGCGGGAGCTGATGCCACTACGGGACGCGTCCAAATCTTAGATAATGTGATAACTGGGAACGGAGGAGGAGGAACGCAAAACCATGGCATATTCTTTCAGAAGTCAGGTCAGGATATTGCTAATTTCCTGATTCAAAGAAATAACATCGGGGTGGAATCGGATGGGTCAGCTCCATCCGCAAACAGCACAAACAGTCGAGGTGGAATTGGTTTTTCAAGTACAATTACAGCAGCAAATGATGTGACGATCGGCGGTTTGGGTAACGAAAACATCATTGCTCACAATTTCCAGGAGGGGATTTATTTCGAAATGGCTGCAGAGCCACCGGGGCTTATTCTGGATATCAATCAGTATTTCTGCAATGGGAATGACGCCATCAATTTTACTTTGGCTCCCACGGTTGACGCGCCAGTTATCACTAGTGCTACAGGAAGCGGAATTTCTGGAACTACCACTTCCACCTCAGGTACAGTAGAGATTTTTTCGGTTGATGCGAGTTGTGCAGACAATCAAGGAGCGACACATGTAGGTACAGCCACCATCTCAACTGGGACCTGGAGCTTAACTTCTGAGCCTTTCGATCGGACGTTGACCTACGTTGCTTACGTGAATGATGCAACGTCTGGGCCTTCTGAGTTTAGTGCAGCTTTCGAACCAGATCCATTTATTGTCACCAATACCGATGATTCAGGCATTGGCTCTTTGCGGTGGTGTATAACTAATGCTAACGCCAGTGCCTCTAAGGAGACGATAACATTTGATATTGCTGGAGTTGGGCCTTGGACTATTCCCATTTTAAGCCAATTACCCACGATTGATCTTGTCGCTAACCTCGGTATGATCATAGACGGTGCGAGCCAGCCTACTTGGGACATGGATGCTGGTTTAATGGTGACGCTAGATGGCTCAGGTGCAGGGGCGTTTGATCTCGGACTGAGGGTGGAAGAGCCAAATGTAGAAATCTATGGCCTTCACATCATCAATTTTGATAGAGGAATTTCTAGCACCAGTGGCATGGACAATTTTACCATCGGCGCACCCAATATGGGAAATGTTATTGGCGGGAACAACTACGGCCTCTTCATCTTCAATACGAGTGGCGGCCTCATTCAAGGCAATAGAATTGGTACCTCTATGGATGGACTCTCAACGAACGGCAATTCAGAAGAAGGTATCAGAATCGCCTCTGCATCAGACAACATTCAGATTGGAGGAGACAGTGGTGCAGGAGAAGGAAACTTGATACCCGGAAATGGGACTTCCTCTGCTGAGGGCATTCAAATCGACAATGCGGATTTCATTCAACTATATGGAAACCTGATTGGAACAAATAGAAACGGGGAGGACGACCTTGGAAACAGGGTCGGTGTGCTCATTAGTACTGGTGCGGACAACATTGACATAGGTAGCAGCACAGCAAATCATGGCAATGTGATTTCCGGGAGTGATGCCGTCGCTAACATCTACCTCAGCTTTACACCTACAAACGTCATCATTGAAAATAATATCATCGGCCTTAACAGTTCTGGAGATACGGGTATTGATG
>JBDWQX010000122.1:0-5773 GCA_039986395.1 Cyclobacteriaceae bacterium | reverse complement strand
GAATACGTTCTTTCTCAGCAACTACTAAAGTGCGGGACGTCTATTGGAGCCAATATTCAAGAGGCACAGGCAGCGCAAACAAAACCAGATTTTATTGCTAAGATGTCCATTGCTTCAAAAGAGGCACGAGAAACAAAGTATTGGTTATATCTAATTCATCAAAGTCAAATTATTGAGATTGATGTAAACAGTCTGACAGAAAAAATAATTGCACTTATAAATCTTCTTACTAAGATTGTGAAAACAAGTCAAGATAATCTACGTGCTACAAAATGATCATTAAACCTCCAACATTCAACATCCAACATTTTTTTGTTCTAGTGATGATGTTGAGTGTCTCTGACCTGTTTGCCCAAAAGCAACTGACCAGGGAGCTCCAAGTCGAGAACGATAATGATGCCTACACACTAAATTGGACCAGAGATCAGTATTACAGCCAGGGTGTGGCACTCAGGTACAGAATTCTGACCGACTCTTCCAAATGGAAAGAATCAACGGAAAAAGTGATAAAAGCCTTTGTGCTTAATCATCGGTTTTATACGGCAAAACATCTTTTTTGGGCAGACTCCGCAGACATGGACCGGCCATATGCTGGCCAAATAAGTTTATCTACCACCAGGGAATACTACTTCAAAAGCAATTCGTATATCTACGCCGAATTAGAGGTCGGCTGGATGGGCCCTGCACTACGAATGGGAGATTTACAACGGAACTGGCACAAAACATTTGGCATGCAGGCACCACTTGGATGGAGGTATCAAATCAATAATTCTCCAATTCTCAACCTCTATGGGAAATATGCCAAAGTTCTTTGGGAGGCAGCAGATGTAGACGTAAGTAGTCAGTCTAACTTAGCCCTTGGGACTGCCTTCAGTCATGCAAGGCAAGAAATTCTCTTCCGCATCGGCAACTTCAAACCTTTACATCAGTCCACACAATTTAATGGACGATTAGGTCAAGTAAACAATGGTTCGAAATTGCATGAAGCCTACTTCTTCATAAGTCCAGGCATTGAGTATGTAGTTTACAACAGCACGATCGAAGGAGGATTGATTGGAGAAGAATCCATTTTCACCAAGGAATCTGAAAAATGGATTTATCAAACGCGAGCAGGCTTCTTGCTCAGCTGGACCAAGTTCGACCTTGCCTTGTTTTATTACAGAAGAACAAAGGAAACCTCGGAATCAACCTTTCATAAATACGTTGGAATACGACTGGGCCTGAGATTCTAATTCCTAAAATTCCTTTCGCCCAGCTGTAAACAACATAGGCCATTCCAACAAAATCGATCTCTTGCCATCATCAAGGATCGTATATTTGAATCTTACCATTCTAAACTCAACTGAAGTTATGTTCAAAAGAATACTCGCTCTTTCCCTCATCTCCAGCCTTCTAGCGTGCGGACCTGGACAAGGGGATAAAAAATCAGCAACAGATTTTGAAATTGCCTTTGAAAAATTCAAATTAGAAAATGGGTTGGAAGTGGTTATGCACATCGATCGCTCAGATCCCGTTGTGGCAGTAGCATTGACTGCGCATGTTGGCTCAGCCCGTGAGAAAACTGGCAGAACAGGTTTCGCGCATTTGTTTGAGCATTTGCTCTTTCTGGAATCAGAAAATCTAGGTAAAGGTGGACTAGACAAGATGAGTGCCCAAATTGGAGGCTCAGGAGCCAACGGCTCGACCTCCCGAGATCGAACAAACTATTTTCAAACAGTACCGAAAGATGCGCTGGAAAAAATGATCTGGGCTGAGGCCGATAAACTTGGATGGTTCATCAATACAGTGACTGATCCAGTTTTAGCAAAAGAGAAGCAGGTCGTTAAGAATGAAAAAAGACAGGGAGTTGATAATCAGCCCTATGGACATACAAGCTACGTAATTGATAAGGCTCTCTACCCTGAGGAGCATCCATACAATTGGCAGGTAATTGGATCACTAGAAGATCTACAAAACGCAACGCTTGGTGACGTGCAGGAGTTTTTCAAAAGGTGGTATGTGCCAAATAATACAACACTTGTTATATCCGGGGATTTCGATCCTGCTCAAGCCAAAGCCTGGGTTAAAAAGTACTTTGATGAGATTCCAGCAAGCGGCGAGATTAGCCCGCTCAGGAAGCAAGCTGGCCAAATTGATGAAACGATCAAATTCTACCACGAAGATAATTTTGCTCGCCTTCCAGAGCTAACAATGGTTTGGCCGACTGTGGAACTCTACCACCCTGACTCCTACCCTTTGACTGTCTTAACAAACTACCTCTCCCAAGGTAAATCCGCTCCTTTCTACCACGTCCTCGTAGAAGACAAACAGCTTACCGCGAATGTGGGGATGTTTAACAGATCATCGGAACTGGCAGGACAAATGTATTTGGTGGTTCGCGCGTTTGCAGAGAAAGATTTGGATGAAGTATCAATGGCAATTCAAGAGGCTTTTACAAAATTTGAACAAGAAGGAATTTCCGAAAAAGACCTTAGTCGCATCAAGGCTGGACAAGAAACGCAATTTTACAATGGCCTTTCAAGTGTACTTGGTAAAGGCTTTCAATTAGCACAATACAACATCTTTGCGAACGACCCTGGCTTCATAAACCAAGACATCCAGAACATTCTGAAGGTTTCTCCCTCCGATGTAATGCGTGTATACGAAACCTACCTTAAGGATAGGAATTTTATCGCCACCAGCTTTATCCCGAAAGGAAGGTTAGAGCAGGCACTAGAGGGTTCTGTAAAAGCTGCAGTAGTTGAAGAAAAAATTACCCAAGGAGCTGAAGAGACATTTGATGCCTCGATCGCTGCGACTTATGAATCCACTCCAAGCACGTTCGATAGAAGTGCAGAGCCGCAATACGGGGACTCCCCAGAGGTTACCGTCCCTACTGTTTGGGAGGATCACTTACCCAATGGCCTGCGTATCTATGGCATAGAAAATACGGAGGTGCCTTTGGTACAATTCAACATTGTAATAGATGGTGGTCAGCAACTTGAAAGTATTGAGAAAACGGGAGTTTCGAACGTGTTGGCTAACATGATGACTAAAGGGACGAAAAACAAGACCCCGAAAGAACTGGAAGAAGCAATTCAACAATTGGGAGCTAGAATCAATGTTTTCGCTCAGAAAGAAAATATCACGATAACTGGCAATACGCTTGCGAAAAACTATGAGGCTACGATCGATCTGCTGGAAGAAATTCTCCTTGAACCACGTTGGGATGAAAACGAATTCACACTGGTGATTCAGCAAGTTGAGAGTCAAATCCAACAACAAGAAGCAAATCCAAATTCGGTTGCGCAAAACGCATATAATCGACTTATTTATGGCGAAGAAAACATAAAGTCATGGAATATTCTTGGTTCTATTGAGTCTGTTGGCTCCATTACAATGGATGACCTTAAGTTCTACTACGAAAACTATATATCACCATCTGTTGCCAGGATGCACGTAGTGGGAGCTAAAAGCCGGGCATCTGTGGTCAGCTCAATGGGAGACATCGAATCTAACTGGAAAATGAAGGAAGTAGAAATCCCAGAAGCAGCAGTGCCCAATGCACCAGAAAAGTCACAAGTCTATTTCTATGATATTCCTGATGCTAAGCAATCAGTGCTGCGTATAGGTTATCCGGCGCTCTCAGTAATGGATAGCGATTTCTATGAGGCAACCGTCGCGAATTACATACTGGGTGGCGGTAGCTTTGCTTCTCAGCTCACTCAGCAGTTGAGGGAAGGAAAGGGATATACGTATGGCATTGGATCTGCTTTTGCGGGATCGAAAGGCAAGGGCCCCTTTACAATATTCAGCAGTGTGCGAAGCAATGTAACGCTTGAATCCACACAACTAGTGAAGCAAATTCTGGAAAACTATGGCCCAAATTACTCTGAAAAGGACTTAGAAACCACGAAAGGATTTTTAATAAAAAGCAACGCACGAGCTTTTGAAACTTCGGGCGCAAAACTTAACATGCTACAAAACATAAGTGAGCTAGGCTGGGACTACGATTACGTAAAAAGCAGAGAGTCTATTGTAAAAGGTATGACGATTGATCGAGTCCAGGATTTGTCTAAAAAATACTTCAATCCTGAGAAAATGATTTGGCTGGTGGTAGGTGATGCTAAAACGCAGTTGGATCGCATGAAAGATCTTGGCTTTGGTGATCCAATTTTGATCAACGATATGACTCCGCCAGAGAAATGAAGAGTCCCAAAACGTCTCGAAAAAAGGCAGTTCATCGCGAACTGCCTTTTTTCGTATATTTTCCCTGTTCTCAAAAAAGATTTACTTGATGTTGTAAGAAATTCTTCCGTTCATCTACTAGTTTGAATAGATCAATTGAAATGAAGGAGAGCGAACAGCAAAAGATTTTCAAATCCTGGCTTGACCAACACAGAGGTTTACTCTTTAAAGTCCTTCGAGCATATGCGTTTACGCAAGAAGACCGGGAGGATCTCTTTCAAGAAATCTCAGCACAAGTTTGGAGATCTATACCAAACTTCCGTCAAGAAAGTGCAGTAACCACCTGGCTATATAGAATCGCACTTAATATCGCCATTAGTTGGAGTACGAAAGAGCACAAAAAAGTCGAACCGCAATCGATCGATGGAATGGAGCATCTCATTTCTGAAAAGGATACACCCACTGATGAAAGACTAACCTGGCTATATGCAGAAATTAAGAAGATGAATGAAGTGGACAAATCGCTAACCTTACTGTTGCTAGATGGATTTAGCTACAAGGAGATGTCCGACATGCTCGGTATTAAAGAAAGTAATGTTGGTGTTAAAATTCACAGAATAAAGAAGGAGTTAATTAAAAAATCAGAAAAGTACGAGTACGATGGAGTTTGAGGAAATGCAAAAAGTGTGGGATAAACAAAGCAATGAAATGCTATTCGTAATCAATGAAAACGCACTTCACAAACGCGTAAAAGCTAAGAAAAAGCAAGCGAATAGAATTGTCAACGTCACCGAAATTGGTTTGATGATTATAAATACTGCAACAGCCGGTATTCTACTTGCAGATGCAATAATCGACAATGAAGGACCGTATGACTATGCTGGTGTTGGTATTATGTTACTGACAGTAGTTTATCTACTATTTATTAGAAAAAAACGAAAGAACCAAGAAGACAAGTTCGATCGAAGCATTCTAGGAGAACTTGAGCATGCAATCTCCAACACTCAGTCGACGATCCAAATTGGCAAGACAATGATCTACTGGTACCTACTTCCAATAGGCATTTACATAATCATCAATATGATCCACAACGAAGCTTCCCTTTCAAAATGGCTTTTAGTAGCTGGAGCATTCATCTTGGGAAATTTTTTAGGAAATTGGGAAATAAGGAACTGCCACATCCCACGGAAGAGACACTTGGAAAGGTTGAGAGAGAAGTTGATGGAATAATTTTTTACTCAACATTAATTTTTGCATTCGATAGGATCAACTTCCTTACTATATTGAGATTTGAATAACCAATAACCCCAAATGAACATAACCGACAAACTGAAAGAACTAGGATACGAGTATGAACCTGCACCTTTGGAAGTCTTCGATTTCCATCAGGCAGTTAGAACTGGAGATTTGATTTACACTTCGGGTCAGGTTTCAGGTTTGGGTGAGGTGGCAATAAAAGGAAAAGTGGGTCTGGATGTTGATCTGGACACAGCCTACAAAGCCGCAGAACTATGTGCATACAGATGTCTAATGGCAGTTGGAGCAATTGCCGATGTGAATGACATAGTGAAAGTCGTCAAAGTACTTGGCATGGTGAACGTTGCGG
>JBDWQX010000121.1:0-3324 GCA_039986395.1 Cyclobacteriaceae bacterium | reverse complement strand
ATTCACGACTAAATTGATGTCTTTGATATCGATTCCTCTGCTCAATACGTCTGTCGCCACTACAATGCGCAGCTTCTTGGCCCTGAACTTCAAGAGTAGTGATTCACGTTCTTCTTGTTCTAGCATCGATGAAATTCCTTTGGCATCAAGACCTGCTTTTTTCAATCCTTTGACAATATCTGCGACTTTCCGTTTTGTTGAAGTGAAAATCAAGATGCTTTCAAAGTCCTTGTATCTGCTTATTAGCTTACTTATCAATTCAATTTTATAGGGCTCTTCGACTTTGTACGCTTCTTGACTAATATTTTCGGAAGGTTTAGCGATCTCAAGCGTAATTTTCTTTGGGTCTGTCAAAATGCTCTTCGCCAGTTTCTCGATTTTTGGTGCCATCGTAGCACTAAACATTGACGTTTGTTTCAAGTTTGGTAAGAAGGTTATGATCTTTTTAATGTCGTCATAGAAGTTCATATCCAGCATCCGATCTGCTTCGTCTAGAATCAAATGTGAAACATCATCGAATTTCACATAGCCAAGATTTAGGTGAGAAATAAGTTTCCCTGGAGTCGCAACCACAACATTGCTCCCTTGAGTTAGCGCTTTCTTTTGCTGTGCAAAGTCTTGACCATCTCCTCCTCCGTAGATCGCTATTGAATGAACAGGAAGAAAATAGGAGAAACCTTCTATTTGCTGGTCAATTTGTATTGCTAATTCCCTGGTCGGAACTACAATCAGCACCTTCACATCGTCGCTTGGGTTATTTGCCAGATGGTTCAAAATTGGAATAACAAAAGCTGCTGTTTTTCCTGTCCCTGTCTGGGCGCAAGCAATGAGGTCTTGACCTTTTAGAATTGCAGGAATTGCTTGTTCTTGGATCGGTGTTGCTTCAGAGAACCCCATGTGCGAGATTGCCTCTGTTAGTTGGTCGTTTAAGTCGAATTCTTCAAAATTCATGAGCGGCAAAGATGCTGAATGCAGTTGTTAATTTGGCATAAACAAAAAAATCTCTCGGGGATATCCAAGAGATTTCTTTTGAGATGTGCAGACTTCAGTTCAACCATCCATTTGTTGTTGCTTTTTTTGCTAATCTGATTAGCCCCAGACCAACAGCCAAAACCATTACCGGCATAATGATAGCACCTGGACCGTATACATCCATCGCTTTGCCGATGAAGATATTGTAGATCATTTGAATGATTATCCCAACCAAGGAAAGAACTAGGACTACATAGGCTAATTTTTTCCGTAGAAGGAGAAGCAAACATCCCAGAGTTCCTGCAAAAACAGCAATCGCAAAAGCTGCAGTGGCCCATGCTGGGAAATCTACGTAAAGTGCTTGCTCCGCTTCTGGTAAAGCAGCTAAGTCCTCAGCAGTCATATAGGCTTGCATTAGGTAGGCGCTAACACCCATGCCGTTCCAAATCAGTGCGATTCCACTTACGATCCAAAACCAAACTGGAGGTTTTACAGAGTCATTTGTCATATTGTTTAGGTTAGTTGATTTCAATAAAGATAGATAATCTGAGGAAGTCAGTACATTTATTGCAGGTTCAATTTCGCATGAAATCACATTTGGCTTATCTTCCCACAATGAAACATTTGGCTTCCTATCTACTTCTTTTTGGTTTTTTGTTTGGACATGGACAATCATTGAAGCCTGGAAAGTGGAGTGGTGAGATTGCGTATCAAAAGCACAAAGTGCCTTTTCAGTTTGAAATTAATTCAACAGGTAGTGATGTTCCGGAGATCATCTTTGTCAACGGACGTGAGCGACGATCTGTGAAGAATGCAACCATTGTGGGGGACAGTATTTTTATTCCTCTAGATCCATTTGATGTTTCGATACGCGCCAAGTTTGGTGCTATGTCATTAAGCGGCGAGTACGTTAAACACTACCGCAATGCTAAAATGCCCTTAAATGCTTCTTTTGGAGGTGTTAGGTTCGCTAAGAAAAGCACCAAGACAAATGTCACAGTCGAAAAGCGATGGAAGATGACCTTTAGTCCAGATACGCCTTCTATGAGTGATGGAGTCGGACTTTTCACACAAGTAGGAGATAAAGTGATTGGAACGGTCATGTCCGAAACGAGTGATTATCGGTACTTTGAAGGAATTGTTGATGGTGATTCACTCAAACTGTCGTCATTCGATGGTGCACACGCATTCATGATTTTAGGAAGAAAATCTGGAAACAGTTGGTCAGGAGAGATTGTTTTTGATAACACCTATGCCGAACCTTGGAGTGCAAAGCCAGACCCAAATGCTGAACTTGTGGATCCTTTTGACCTTGTGAAAGTCGAGAGAGGAACACACAAACCATACTATGATCTTCTTGGTGCAGGGAGTGGAAAAGAGAGCATTGATCCCTCAAAGTATGAAGGGAAGGTTTTGCTTATTCAATTGTTTGGGACGTGGTGTCCAAATAGCCATGATCAGACGAAGTATCTGGTTAGCTGGTACAAGAAAAACGAGACTAAGAATATCGCTATTCTAGCCTCTTCGTATGAGGCAAATTACTCTCAGGAATATGGCCTAAGGAGGTTAGAAGAATACCGTACAGCAAATAGCATTCCGTACGACTTGGTTCTGGGTGGCCGTCTGAGCAAGACTGGAGCAGCCACGTCGCTTCCTTTCGTTGATAGAATCAAAGCATTCCCAACGTTAGTTGTTGTCGATAAGGAAGGGTATGTCAGATACGTCCATAGTTACTTCAACGGTCCTGCTACTGGTGAATACTATAAAGCGTTTGACGAAAAATTCAATCAAGTAGTTGACGAGCTGCTGGCAGAATAAGTTGAGTCCGAGGGTGTGATCGAAACATAGGGCTTTACTCTGATTTATGCTCTAGCAGAATCATAGCATCGTCGGAAATGAGTACGGCAAACTCTTGATTGCTGTCATTCAGAGAGTTATCATGAATAACCCACTGATCAGTTGCTGCTAATACTTCCCCCTTCCCATAGTCACTTTCAACCATATCCCCGACTTGTATCCTCTTCATATCAATTCGGTCTTGGTTCAAAAACTAAGGTAGAAAGGTCGGAAAAAAAGTTCGAAATCTCAGGTAAAAAGTTGTAATTGTTCTGATTCTGTGCCAAAATGCAACTCTGCGCCCATGTTAGTCGCTTTCTGATTTTCTACAGAATATTTTCCATGTTGGGTACACAATACTTTCATCTTTCGAAGTCCACGCTCCATTCCAGTTAAAGCCCTTGTCTGATATGTCGGAAAACGTTATTCTAAAGAACCCTTCCATGCCGTTTGGGGCAGGCTGATCGTTGTAGAGTATTATTTCACCGTTTTGCATCCCACCGCCCCAAGCTGGAA
>JBDWQX010000120.1:0-8413 GCA_039986395.1 Cyclobacteriaceae bacterium | reverse complement strand
GCCTAATATCTATTGTATCATCATTAAAACATCAAGACTACCCAAATCCCAAACTTCAAAAATCAAATAAACACCAACAGCAAATCATCAAATTTAGACCATTGTAAAAGCCCATCAGTTTGATTTTTCGAAATTTCCGTTTGGATATTATTTGGCTTTTGGGATTTGCTATTTACAGCCTACTATTTACTTTCTACTGACAACTATTTACTTGTAACTATCTCCTAATTTTGCTGCATGATAAAAGCCGTCAAAGTACTCAATGTAACTTCCGTATTATTTTTCACGGTCGTCCTACTTTTAATCTACGGGTACCTTCCAATTAGTGTCGACGTAAACATTGATGGTATTGGAAATCTTCATAAGCATAGATTCTTCTACTACAGTCTCTCAGCTTTTCTAGGTATTAATATCATCCTACGACTTATCCTAAATTTTGGATTTAAGTCGGCAAGTGAGAAAGTGTTTGCCTGGATGACTTCTTTGATCTTCATTCTCAATTTGTATTTAACCTTCATCGTTGGGTTCGTAGGAGTATGGAATAACTCCAGTAGTATTAGCGCTTCCAGCTATGCTTATCTGAACTATCTCGGACCACTTTTTGTCCTGGTTTGGGTAGGAGGACTAATTTTTTTAGTAGTAAAAAAACAGTAACAACTCCTTAATAATCAGTTTTTTAAATTGACTTATTTGAAGTAAAACTCCGCAAAAACGATAGGTTGTTACGTATGCTTATTGGATATTTATATTTATTTTCAAAACTGGGTAATTATATAGCTTATAACGAATTTATTAATGTCAGAGGCGATTTATACAGAGGATAGCATTAAGTCACTTGATTGGAAGGAGCATATCCGGCTGAGACCGGGAATGTATATTGGAAAGCTCGGAGATGGTTCATCTCCAGACGATGGAATCTATGTACTCGTCAAGGAGATTCTTGACAACAGTATAGATGAACATATGATGGGTCATGGACGGACTATAGAAATCAAAGTGACAGATCACCGGGTGCGAGTCAGAGATTATGGCCGGGGAATTCCGCTGGGAAAAGTGGTGGATTGTGTGTCGAAGATCAACACTGGAGGTAAATATGACTCAGGTGCTTTTCAGAAATCTGTTGGATTGAATGGTGTGGGTACAAAAGCAGTAAATGCATTATCAACCTATTTTAAGGTTCAAAGCTTCAGGGATGGAGAAACGAAGATGGCAGAGTTTGAGAGGGGTGAGGTAAAGCTAGATGACAAGATCAAGAAACTGGAATCCCGAAATGGAACAGAGATCATCTTTGAACCAGACGGAGATGTATTTAAAAACTACCATTTCATTCCAGAGTACCTGGAAAATTTGATGTGGAACTATGCCTACCTGAATGCGGGTCTAACTGTTTCTCTGAACGGTAAGAAGTTTCATTCTGAAAATGGTTTGCTTGACTTACTTTCCAGAAAGACAGATCCTGAGAGTTTGCGATACCCGATTATTCATCTGAAAGGAGAGGATATTGAGTTAGCGATTACGCATTCAAATCAATATGGAGAGGAGTACTATTCATTTGTAAATGGACAATTCACAACGCAGGGAGGAACACACCTGGCGGCTTTCCGAGAGGCAATAGTGAAAACGGTCCGAGAGTTCTATGGTAAGAATTTCGATGCTGCTGACGTGCGATCATCTGTGGTAGCATCCATTGCTGTGAGGGTGCAAGAACCTGTATTTGAAAGCCAGACGAAGACCAAACTGGGATCACAGAACGTAGGGCCCGATGGACCAACGATGCGAACATTTGTCAATGATTTCATAAAGAAAGAGCTAGACAATTTCTTGCACAGAGAAACAGCCACAGCGGATGCTTTGCTCAAGCGAATACAGCAGTCTGAGAGGGAACGGAAAGAAATCGCTGGTATTAAGAAATTGGCTAATGATCGGGCTAAAAAGGCAAATCTTCATAACAAGAAACTTCGTGATTGCAGGGTTCATTACAATGACAAAAAAGGAGCCGATGATCAGAAGGATAGTACAATGGTTTTCATAACAGAGGGAGACAGTGCCAGTGGATCGATTACAAAAACCCGAGAGGTTAAGACTCAGGCTGTATTTTCATTAAGAGGAAAACCGTTCAACTGCTTCGGTCACACCAAGAAGGTGGTGTATGAAAATGAGGAGTTCAACCTGTTGCAGCATGCGCTAAATATAGAAGACGGACTTGAAGGGCTCAGATATAGAAAGATTGTGATTGCAACGGATGCGGACGTGGATGGAATGCACATACGTTTGTTACTGTTGACCTACTTCCTACAGTTCTTTCCAGAGCTGGTACGAAACAATCACATTTTCATTCTGGAGACACCGCTGTTTAGGGTTCGAAACAAAAAGGAAACAATCTATTGCTACTCAGACGAAGAGCGTGTTGCTGCTATTGAGAAATTAGGTAACAAACCGGAGATCACACGATTCAAGGGTCTTGGAGAAATTTCACCAAATGAGTTCTCCGCTTTTATCGGTGAGGATATTCGACTCGAGCCGGTGATCCTTCAGAAGGATACAAAAATCAATGATTTACTTGGTTTCTACATGGGCAAAAACACACCAGACCGCCAACAGTTTATCATTGACAAGCTCAGAGTAGAAAAAGATTTGGTGGAGGGAGAAGCAGCTTAAAGTAAAGACCATCTGCTTTAATTGTAATAAAAGTGCAAAATATGAATAATTGTAAAAAAATTGCAATAAATTGCTTTTTGTAAAAAAATTACAATGAATAGGTTTGTATTAATGGGAGATATCATTGACAGTAGTAATTACCCTCAATCGAGGATGATGGATGATTTCAAGGAATTGATTCAGTTTTCTAACAAAGAAGGTGGAAGTAGTCTGCTCTCTCCCTTGACGATAACATTGGGTGATGAATTTCAAGGTGTAGTCGATTCTATCGACTCAGGAATAAAAACAATCATTGACTTGGAAGAACAGATGATTACACGAAATCTTGATTTCAAAATTCGATATGTGGTCTATGAAGGAGACATTAAGACAGAAATCAACAAAAAACAGGCTTACGAAATGCTTGGTCCAGGCCTCACAAATGCTCGAAAGGAATTAAACGCACTCAAAAAGTCAAATAGTCGCTTTAATTTCTTTCTGAATAAGAAGTCAACTGCGAGTGCGTTAAATAGAATATTCAAATTACTACAGTTCTTTCTTGATAGCTGGTTTCCAAAAGATAGAACAACTGTCTCAGGTTTTCTGAAAGGTCTTACATACAAGCAAGTCGCTGAAATTGAGAAAAAGGATGAATCATCACTTTGGAGAAGAAGGCGAAGTTTGGCAATAGATGAATACCTCACATGTAAATCTTTGATCTATGAGGCTATTAGATAACATTGAAAGGTATGCTCTTGTCTTTACAGCTGGAGAAGCAATTGCAACGGTTCTATTTTACTTTGTAGCCAGAGGGTTCTCCAAGAAATTAACATTGGCCATTGTTATACGAGGTTGGCTCGAAAGAGCATTTTTGTTTGTGGCACTATTGAAAAATTTACCCCAGGCATTGATCCTTTTCGGAGCACTCAAAATTGGAACAAGACTAAAAGATGGTGAAAACAAAATTTCGAATGACTACTTCCTTGTAGGTAATTTGATATCAGCGCTGATCGTACTCGTTTACTATATTATTTCAACAGAAGTTTTTAATACCTGATGGGAGAAGAACACGAAGAAGAAAAAGAACTACATGAAGTCATCCCGATTTCGGGGATGTATGAGAACTGGTTTCTGGATTATGCATCTTATGTAATTCTGGAACGTGCCGTTCCAGCTATAAATGATGGGTTAAAACCCGTACAAAGACGAATTCTCCACGCAATGAAGGAGATGGATGATGGGCGATACAACAAAGTGGCCAACATCATCGGTAGTACAATGCAGTACCATCCACATGGGGATGCTTCGATCGCAGATGCCATTGTCAACATAGGCCAGAAAGACTTACTCATTGACATGCAGGGGAATTGGGGAGATGTGCGAACAGGAGATTCAGCAGCTGCATCTCGTTACATTGAAGCAAGGCTTTCGAAGTTTGCGCTGGACGTGATTTACAATCCGCAAACCACGGATTGGCAATTGTCCTATGATGGTAGGAAAAAGGAGCCAGTAACATTTCCGGCTAAGTTCCCATTGCTTCTTGCTCAGGGAGTCGAAGGAATTGCAGTAGGTCTTTCCACGAAAATGCTTCCTCATAATTTCTGCGAGATTATTCAGGGAGCCATTGCAATTTTGAAAGGCAAGAAGGTGAAGTTGATGCCTGACTTTCAGACAGGTGGAAAAATTGACGTGACAGACTACAATGATGGAAAAAGAGGCGGAAAAGTACGAGTCCGTGCCACCATTGTGGAAGAGGATTCTAAGACCCTCCTGATCAAAGACATTCCGTACGGAACAACGACAACCTCCCTGATTGAATCCATTGTAAAAGCCAATGACAAAGGAAAAATAAAAATCAAGCAGGTAGTCGACAACACCGCTCAGGAGGTTGAGATTGCCATCTCTTTGGCATCTGGAATTTCCCCGGATATTACGATTGATGCACTTTACGCTTTCACTGATTGTGAAGTGTCGATTTCGCCAAATGCTTGTGTGATTGTCGAAGACAAACCTCATTTCCTAACGGTCTCAGAAATTCTGAAGCAATCCGTAGATCAAACGGTCGAATTGCTGAGAAGAGAGCTCGAGATACGGAAAGGCGAACTTCTTGAAAAAATGCTCTTCAGCTCACTCGAGAAAATTTTCATCGAAAACAGAATTTATCGAGACATTGAAGAGTGCGAAACCTGGGAGGCGGTCATCGACACAATTGATAAGGGACTTGAGCCATTTAAGAAGCAGTTCTATCGCACAATAACCGAAGAGGATATTGTTAGGCTTACGGAGATCAAGATCAAGCGAATTTCACGTTTTGATGCCTTCAAAGCCGATGAGCTCATGAAGAAGCTGGAAGAGGAGCTTAAGGAAACAGAGCATCACCTGGCGCATCTCACGGAATACGCAATTGCGTACTACCAAAACCTATTGGACAAGTACGGGAAAGGGAAAGAGCGCAAAACAGAGATCACCAATTTTGATACCATCAAAGCTGCAGTGGTAGCAGCAAACAATGCCAAGCTTTACGTTAACCGTGAGGATGGCTTTGTGGGATTTGGCCTCAAGAAGGACGAGTATGTCTGTGAGTGCTCCGATATTGATGACATCATTGCATTTACAAAAGATGGAAAGTGCGTTGTCACGCGAATCCAGGATAAGACCTTTGTGGGCAAGAACATCCTGCATGCTGGTGTTTTCAAAAAGAATGACGAACGGATGGTGTACAACATGATCTATGCAGATGGGAAATCAGGAAAATCATTCGTTAAGCGCTTTCAGGTTTTATCAGTGACTAGAGACCGTGCGTATGAGCTGACCAAAGGCGACAAGGGGAAAGTGCACTACTTCTCTGCGAACCCGAACGGCGAAGCGGAAGTCGTTACCGTCTCACTGACCCAAGGAAGCTCGGCGAGAAAGAAGATTTTTGATTACGACTTTTCTGAACTTGAGATCAAGGGACGTGGAGCTGGCGGAAATACGCTGACCAAATATCCCGTGAGGAAAGTAATATTAAAAGAAGAGGGAAAATCTACCCTTGGAGGCGTTGACATCTGGTATGATCCAATTGTAGGAAGGCTCAATAGAGAAGAGCGAGGTGACCTGTTGGGAAACTTCAACAGTGGCGATATGGTAGTCGCTTTCTACAAAGATGGTAGTTACGAAACCACCAGTTTTGAATTGACGAATCACTATGATTTCGAAAAAGTGATGGGGATTTATAAGCTTGAAACCGATGCAGCCTTCAATGCTGTTCACTATGACGGTGAGACAAAAACACACTACGTCAAGCGTTTTATTATTGAAACCAACACGCTAAACAAGAAATTTTCGATCGTCACGGAGGCAAGCAGTTCTAAGCTTAATTTCATTTCAAAGGGTATTCAAGCCGACGTTGAGGTGACCTATAAAGATGGACGTAAACATTCAAAAAAGAACCTTGACCTGATCAACCTGATTGATATAAAGGGATGGAAGGCAATCGGAAACAAATTGCCAATTCAACAGGTGATCAAGGTTGAATTGCAAAGCAGTGAAGCTCCGAAAACCGTTGCTGAGACTCCAAAGGTTATTAATGAAGAGGTTGCCACAGATAGCGATAAGCAAGTAGATGAAACTGAGGTGCCTGGAGTGGATGCAAAGGATGCAAAAGTAGATTTGGAGGCTTTGAAAAATGAGATAATAACAGAGGTTGAAGACGAAGAAAATCAATTAGGTCTCTTTGGAAAAAATGGAAAGAAGTAATGCCGAGGCGATTATATCTACGTTAGAAGAATTTGTTTCTGAGCACAAAAAAGGTCTTGTAGATCAAGTGCTTAAAAACAGAACAAGGGATATCACACTCGTTTTCGAAGATATTGATAAGCCGCACAACATCAGTGCTGTCATTCGTACTGCAGAATGTCTGGGTGTGCAAGACATTCATTTTATCAAGAACAAGAACGAATACTCAGTAAACCCCACCATCACACAAGGGTCTTCTAAATGGCTTACTTTCCATCATTACGATACAGAATCTAATAATATTGATACTTGCTACGCAACACTTCGTAGCAATGGATACAAGGTATATGCGACGGCCCTGCATCAAGAAGCAGTGTCTATCGATGAGTTGAAGGTTGACCAAAAGATTGCCATTGTTTTTGGTACCGAATCAGATGGGATAAGCAAAGAAGCAGGGGAAAAGGCGGATGGCCTTGTTCATATTCCAATGTTTGGATTTACCGAAAGTTTCAACCTGTCAGTCAGCGCCGCCCTCTGTCTCAATACGATTAGAGGAAAATTGAACGGAGCATTCCCTGGCATTACGTCCAAGGAAAAAATTGAACTCCGAGCCGAGTGGTACCGCCGAATTGTTCGAGAGGCCGATCTTATTTTAAAAACAAAAGGCGTGCAGGTGTGAAGAAGTTGCTAAGATTTGGTATTTGGTCAGCAGTTTCTTTGGTATTGTTTATTTTGATTACCAACATTTGGGTGGTCAGCTCAACCAGCAGTTTAATTTATAGTTTGGAGAAAATACCCTCAAATGACGTGGCGCTTGTTCTTGGTACAAGCAAACGAACCGTTGATGGCATACCCAACCCATTCTTCGTGGAGCGCATGAACGGAGCTGCTGATCTGTATGAACATGAAAAGATTAGACATTTGCTAGTCAGTGGAGATAATAGCTCCAAGTATTACAACGAACCACGTGATATGCTAAATGCACTTGGTGATCTAAACGTCCCAGAGCAGGATATCTCCCTTGATTTTGCTGGTTTCAGAACCCTCGATTCCGTCGTGAGATCCAAAGAGGTCTTCGGGCAAAGCGCGGTTACCATTGTTACGCAGAAGTTTCATTGCTATCGCTCATTATTCATCGCACGGAAATTCGACATTGATGCGATTGCTTATGCTGCTGACAAGGATAGTTCGATTGGATTTAACCTGGCTTTCAGAGAAATACTTGCCAGGTCATTTGCCGTTGCTGACCTGTACATTTTTCAGCGAGAACCCAAGTTTCTTGGAGAAAAAATTGAATTGGAAATTCAGTAGCTCTATAAGTTTATGTCCATAAAGTCCTCTGATAAGTAGAAGTGAAAAATACAAGTAAGTATTAGGTTCAAGTTTATCCAATCGACCTATGCATCTCTCTCAACCACCAATACTTTCAATATTACCGTCCAATGAAAACTGATGATATAATTAGTCGATTATCATTACTTTAGACTCGTACATTTTTTGTAACCATAACCCATTGTAATCATGCGTAAACTCACCTGTTTAGCGTTGCTGTTATTTGCCTTCGGAATAACCACGGAAGCTCAAAGAAGGAAAGGACAATCAACCCCTTCAAGTAGCTCAAATGCACTCAAATCTGAACTATTCAAGAATTATAAGTTCAGGAACATTGGACCAGCTTTCATGTCTGGTAGAATTGCTGACCTTGCCATACATCCCACAAATGAGAATATCTGGTACGTGGCAGTTGCCTCGGGTGGTGTCTGGAAGACAGTAAATGCAGGAGTCACGTTCGAGCCCATCTTTGACGATCAGGCTGTGTATGCTACAGGTTGTATCAGTATTGACCCTAACAACCCTAATGTTGTTTGGCTTGGAACTGGTGAGAATAATGGCGGAAGACATTTGGCATTTGGTGATGGCGTATATAAAAGTGAAGATGGAGGCGCATCTTGGACCAACATGGGACTCAAGAACTCGGAGCATATCTCCCGCATTGATATTCATCCTGAAAACTCGAACATGATTCGGGTTGCTTCTCAAGGTCCTCTTTGGAGTCCTG
>JBDWQX010000119.1:0-10924 GCA_039986395.1 Cyclobacteriaceae bacterium | reverse complement strand
CCATGTTCTTCAATGTCATACCGTGCTTGACACGGTATCTTCCGGATTGTAACATGCCTGATCAAGTCAGGCATGACAGGGCGGGAATGACAGGCGAAGATTGAGTAAGTTCTCTCTCGACACTCTGATGTATGCAACTAGTATGGACGAGTTATGTTGAATTTATTTCAGCATCTTCCTCAATCACCATCAAAAACTGACACTCTTTCAATCTAGCCCCGATAAAGGCGATATCCTTTTTCTTTTGTCGTGGCGAACATGTCAGTCTGAGGTTCTCGAAGACTACAAACTTCTGAGTGCATTTGAAAAAGATAAAGCCGATAGCGGGAGCGACGTTTCTTGGAAGCAGGCTTTTTCGCTTCTCACTTTAGGAAAAATTAAAGTAAAATTTTTGTAATAATCCTGTAACCAGATGTACTAACTGAAGTAATTAAGATGACAATGCAACTTTTTTCGTTTTTATACATCTATTATATAAACCTGAAAACAAAAGGACATGAACGGTAACAAATCCATATCAACACCCAGTAGGATCATAATGATCTTAATGCTTGGTGCATTTTCTCTGAGAGCAGCGATTGCTCAAACAACAGTAAGTGCCTCGAAAATAATGGATGAGATCAAGGACGGAAGAGATATATCCTACGAAAATGCAACGATCACAGGTGACCTGGATTTTACGTATATGGATTGGAAAATAGACGATCTCCCGAGGCGATCAAAGTGGTGGAACAGCTCATCTAATGAAGTTGATGAATCCATAGAGGTCAGTATATCATTCATTAATTGCACTTTTGAAGATGATGTTTTAGCATATATCCACGACGACCCAACAGGATACACGTTTACTGCAGACTTTGAAAGAGATGTCACATTTAAGAACTGCGAATTTTCAAGAAAAGCGATGTTTAAATATTCTGACTTTGATGATGATGTGTCGTTTGAAGGCTCGAAATTCAGGAGAGAGTCAACATTTAAATATGCTGAGTTTGATGACTTTGCAAACTTTGCTGGAGCGACATTTAACGACGATGCAATCTTTAAGTATTCAGACTTTGATCGTGGAGTTTCATTTGAAAATACCGTCTTTGAAGAATCTCTGAATATTAAATACCTGGATGTACGTGGTGACTTTAATATTCGTGATATGAGGGTGGACGATGATATTGATTCAAAGTACACCACTATTAATGGACGAAGTTTTACCTCGTACCTGCTGAAGAATAGAAACTAAATTCTCTTCATATATATCAATCGCGACAAACCTCTGCTATTAATTTAGTAGGGGTTTTTGCTTTCTGATACTTACTCCTTTAGCTTATAGGTCGTAGGAACTCTGAAGATTGTAGCATCTATTGCTGGCTGCAGATTAACTTCGGTAGCCGTGGTGATGATGTTGTTTTCGCCCAGCTTACTTACTCTTTTTAATGCCAATCCATTCCAAATCCACATTTGCTTCAATGCCTTATTCTCAAATGTCCACACCTGACAGGTTTTACCAAGGAGCACTGAATCAGAGGCATAGGTACCACCTAAACTAAATAAAATTGCCTCTGAGGCTTGCTTGGGTGAAACTTGAGATGCCTGTGTGGTCCACCTAAAGTCAATTCTCTTGCTGTAGGTCGAGTCCGAATGATCAATTCGATAAATAGACCCACCATCAGAGGTTTCATGCAGCACTTGGGACCTTTGCGCACCATATAGCTCGAACTCCATACTGATCTTTTTCAAACTTCTCCAACCGTAACGATCAAAAGTAAAAACCTCGCTACCGCTAGCGTCACCTGATATAGTGTAGGTGATCGATCCTTGCTCCACCGAATACTTTTTCCAGCCTTTCTCCATCATTTGACCAGAGGTCTGGGTTTGACAAAAGGCCAGAGCAGGAAGTACCGAAAGGACTGAGAGAATAGCTTTCATATGTTTGAATTTGCAGTAAAAATAAAAAAACCCTGGCGGTGAGCCAGGGTTGTCAACCAGCTATAGTCGCCTCGACTTAACGAGGTATCTTCGATTTCTTGCCACATTTGTTCAGCTCATTTACAATTTTAGCTAAAACATTGAGGGATTCACTATTGAATCTTTCCAAAACTAGTATGTTTTCTGGATTACGACTGGAAGCTTTTGTGTGAGAGTAGTCTCCCCAGCTTCCCGATTGGTAGTTGCGAATTTCAGAGTTGTACCAAATAACTTTCATGATAGGTAATCAATTAGTGGTTTGACATGACTAAGATTGAAAGGTTTAATCTTAAAATCCTGCCAATTCTCTTCATGATCCTGCCAAAATCAGTTTTCCATCATTTCCCTAACGGAATGGCCAAATCTTTTCTCATACTGACCTGAGAATGAGCTTACATTACTCATGCCAATTAATTGCGCTGCTTCGGTGGCAGTTCGAATTTTATTGTCTCTTAGGTACTGTTCCAGATACTGCCATCTGATCTCTTTGATTAGCTCGTAGGGAGTAAGACCAGAAATTTTCTTAATAAGCCGGTAGACTTTTCGCTCACTAGCGGCCATCTCATCAGCGAGGTCCAGGACGGATAAATGTGGATCAGCTACTCTCTTAATTATGAGTCTCTCCAACCTGGACATAATGCTTTTTTCAAACTCTTCAGCGTTCTCACTGTAGAGGGTTGTTAGTTTTTTGTTGCTATCCCAATCTGTACCTAAGGCGTTTTTGATTCTAATAATCAACTCTTCTTTGTCAAACGGTTTGCTGATTACTTCCGCAGCACCTTTCGAAAGCAACTCTAGCTTTTCGGACTTATCAGTGCGTGCACTTACAACAAGGACTGGTATTTTCTTTAGCTCTTTGTCTTTCTTGAGGTGATCAATCAGCTCGAACCCATCCATATATGGCATCATAAGATCCGTAATGATGAGTTCGATTTTCTCGGATTGCAGCAGATCAAGAGCGGCAGTGCCATTTGCGGCTAGGTAAATTCTATAGTGTGTGGAAAGGATACTTTTCAGATACGATCGTAGTTCTTTGTGATCTTCCACAATCAATATTGCTGGAGCGTTCTCGTCGACGTTGGTTAGTGTAGAAACTTGCAGCCGTTCTTTTTCATCTTGCAAATCGATCCATAACGAATTCTTCGTGACAACATCGAGAGAACGCTCGGGTATGATTGCCTGTGATATCCAATCACTCTCTTTGAATGGAATAGATATCGTAAAAATGGTCCCGGAGGATGAGCTTTCGACCTGAATCAATCCTTCATGTAGCTCTACCAGCTCCTTGACAAGGGCAAGACCAATGCCAACTCCTGTCTGTGATCGGAATTCCGTTGAGCCAGCTTGGTAATATCTATCAAAAATGTGTTGAATACTCTCAGTAGGAATTCCTGATCCGGAATCCGTAATCATGATTTTCAGGTACTCTTTTTCGGTCTTTAATTCAATATCGACTTTTCCCCCATCGGGAGTGAATTTTATTGCGTTTGAGAGCAAGTTGTAAATGATCTTTTCAAATTGATGCGGGTCCAGGTGCAGGATAGTTTCTTCGTCAGCCTCTGTGCTAAACTTCAATTCGATCATTTTAATATCTGCAGCACTACTGAACATTTTGGTAAGTAGCCGCAGATATGGAACGATCTTCACATATTGAAGATTCAACTGAACCTTGCCTTCTTCTAGGCGAGTCAAGTCCATTATTTCATCGGCTAGATATAAAAGCCGTTTACCATTTTTATATCCCAAATCCAGCATCTCTCTCGATTCTGCGTCAAGGATGTCATAGTCTCTTTCGGAGATTTTGTCGAGCGAACCAAGAATCAAGGTGAGTGGCGATCGGAGGTCATGTGATATGTTCGCGAAAAAACGGGTTTTAGCCTTGTCTAATTCTTTCAATTTGTTGGATTGCTCTTCGATTGTATTGGAAAGCCGTTTTCTTTCCAGAAGTTGCTTGCGCAGGAGAAGTGCTATTATCAGGAGTAAGGCTACGGTAAGCACTGCTGCGCCAATTAAAGTTCTCTGCGACGTAATCGTCTGCGATTTCAGATCTACTTCTTTTTCAAGCAAAGTATTTTCGAGCATACTTTTATTGAGCTCAAACTTTGATTCCAGCGCACCAATTTCTCGATCATTATTTCTGTTGAAAATTGTATCCTTAGCTGCCGTAAATTCTTTGAAATATTGATATGCGAGCTCAGCATCATTCTTCATCTCATATAATTGAAACAAACTTTTTGACGTTTGCTGCATCTCGTTGGTGAATTTGTTTTTTTTGGCGAGCTCAAAGCCTTTTATCCCGAGCTCAATTGCTCTTTCCACCTGACCAAGATCTTTGTAAATACGACAATAATTTAGGTAACAAAGACAAACACCTAAGTCATCACTCACTTTGTCAAAAAAAACAAAGACGTCATCGAATATTGAAATAGCGACCTGGTACTCCTTTTTCCGGTAGGCATTTAGACCCATGTTTAATTTTGTTACGGCCATCCCAAATTGACTCCCCAAATTTTCAGCGATAGCATATCCTTTTTCAAAGTAGTAGCCAGCTGAATCATGCATGATAGGATCGTTATTCAACTGTCCTAAATCGTCGTATGACAATCCTATGTTGCTGTAAATCTGTGCTAGCTTTATATTCTCTCCCAATTGTAAGTAGGTATTTAGTGCTTTTTTGTTGTAGGAAAGAGCAAGGTCGCTATTGTCTATTTTTTGATAAAAAACTGCAAGATTGATATAGGATGTAGCAATTGCGAAGGTATCCATTGCCATTTCTGATAACTCGAGAGCTTTTAACTGAAAGTCGAGTGCCCTTGGTAGGTCACCAGCTAACTCAAAGAATCCGCCTCGCTCCGTGTATGCGGTGACAATATTGGTTGTGTCGTTGTATTGAAAAGCAAGGGACTCATATCTGTTCAAAGTGGTTAGAGCTGAATCGTAGTCTTTTTGAAGATTGAAGACATCGTATTTGTGCTTAATGATTCGGGCATAGTCTCCATAATTCTCTTTGCTCAACGCTAGTTTTAGAGCTTCATTCGTCATCGTGTACAGCAGCTTTGTCTCGCTCGCATACAGAAGCTCGGTGCAGTAGGTATCATACGCCGACAACTTTTCGTCATTTGTTGTCGTCAATTTCAAAGATGAATTGAATAGTTCTTGAGAGACCTCGAGATTATTTGGAATTTCATCAATGGCCTTTTGTAGTAAACTATCTGCACCTTGGCCAAAAACACAAACACTAGCGAGCAATGACAGAACTACAAAAATTTTCTTCTCCATGGTTTTGGTAGTTGATGACTAAAGATAAAAAAGCTCTCCCGATATGATCAAGAGAGCTCAATTCACACGGTGTTATGCGTGATTAGGTGGATTTCTAGTTATAAAATTAGACGATCGAAACCTACCAAACCTGCCAAATGACTGTAAAAACCTGCCAATTATTCGTAAAAAACAGCAACCTCATCTAGTTCCTTTCTTTTAAGGTCTGGCACATAAACTTCCTCTTTTGGATAACCGATCGGAAGTAAAAGAAACGGTCGCTCATTTTCAGGCCGCTCCAATATTTTGGTTAGAAAGTTCATTGGAGAGGGTGTATGGGTTAGTGTGACTAACCCAGCACTATGTATCGCTGAAATTATCATACCGCAGGCAATCCCTACCGATTCATTCACGTAATAGTTATTGTTTTTTTCTCCATTTTCACGCTCAAATACCCGTTTGAAAACAATGATCACCCAGGGGGCCTCTTCAATAAATGGCTTGTGCCAGTCTGTGCCGATCGGCTCTAAATCCTTTATCCAACGCTCACTCATGCGACCATGGTAGCTGTCATATTCCTCCTTTTCTGCTGCCTCTTTGATTTTCTTTTTTAATTCAGGATTAGAAATGGCACAGAAAGTCCATGGTTGCTTGTGCGCACCAGACGGGGCGGTCGATCCAGCCATAATTAGATTGTTGATCAGTTCTTTCGAAATGGGTTTGTCCGAGATATCTCTCACGGTCCTTCGAGTATCCAACCATTCGTAGAAGTCTTTGCTCCGTGCCTCAGCTTCTTGAGGGTCGTAGGTATCGCGTGTGTAGCGAATGTGCGGATGACCATCTATTTCTTTTCTCTCCATTTTTGTAATTATAATCCTAAAACCTCGACTCCTTGTTCAAATACAATATCTACCGGAATATTCTTTTCTTCTAGCCGATCTAGCTCTGCCTGAAGAGCTGGGCTAACCGTCCCTTTTTCTGTAACAAACTGAGCGACTCCCTCATAATCACCATCACCTTGAAAGGTGAGAATTCTCTCTGAAAGTGCGTTCATGGCATCCTTCATCTTGTCGAAGTTTACCCGATATGTGTTGGTGGTATCATCTCGTTCAAAAGCGCCAAACTCATTAAAGAAATTAAAACGAATCATATTAGCTCGGCCATGCGAGCTAGCAGCACCGAATCGAACGGATCGAAAAATTCCGGCGAGAAAAGTAACATAGTAGTCATTTAACTCACCATCAATTTCTCCTTTGTCAAAAAGCTGAGTGATCATATAAAGTCCAAGAATGTCAGCTTTGCCTTCTTCCAATGCCGTCGAGTGTTCTTTCAATGCGCTGCGAACAGTGCCACTACCGTCGATCGTATTTTTGATACCTAACCCGTGAGCAACTTCATGAAACATAGTGTTTCCGAAGAAAGCATCGAAAGTGATGTGCTTGCGCTGATCTTCGTGAATCAGTACTTGTGATATCGGGAGCAATATGTGATCGAACTTGGCTTGCATTGCATTCTTTAACTGTAGCCTTCTGGATCCTTTGGCCAACTGGACTTCTTCATCGTTTGGTAGATTGATCGCAATCGTCTTTGATCCGGAGTTGCAATCTCCAGCGTAATACACCACATCGTAGGCGTTGAGGTCAGCATCTGTTCCTGGTTTCTCTGCCTTATATTTATCCGAAACCGGTAGTCCAGCCTGAAGTTCAGGAAGAAAGCTTGCATACTTTGAAAGTCGTTCGCTCCAGGTTTTATCCTTCACTAGTACATACGCCTCGTGCGCTGCTTTATAGCCGTAAAGCTTGTCTTCGTAGTTTTCTATTGGACCAATTACCACATCAAGTCCGTTGGTTTTCATGTCCATCCAAGCCATGTCGCTAGCTTGGTACTCATCCGTCAACATCGCTTCAGCTCTCAACGAGAGATATTTTTTCAGTCCCTCATCTTCTGCCAAATCAGCGCATTTTTTCAGCAGATCGGAAACCTCAGCCACTTGTTCTGAGAACATTTCGTTGTAAGGCACAGTGGTTAGATTTCTATCTTCATCTCTACGAATGAATGTGTAGAGACTTTCTTTGCCATCTAGCTCTGCTGCTTCAAACTCTTCTTTTGTTATATCTGTGGGATAAAAATTTGCACCCGGAGGCTTCTCTCCAAAAGCCTCAAGAAATGATTTGTTGTCATCAAGTCGATCCCAAGGACCGTAGTTGATATTCAGATACGTTATCATGGATGCATCATCGGTGCTTGATAGAAGTTCTTGTTTGTCTCCATATGCTTCATACCAAAATAGGTCGTCCATGATTTTACTAGCCTCAATGAGTAAAGGGATCATTTGTTTTTCCTTCTCGCTCAATACTGAAAGGTCAGTGGTAAGTCTTACCGTCTTGTAGTCATCGACCTTCATGTCGATTTGCGATTTTTCATTCTGTACTTCTTCACTTGAAGTGGTACATTTTGTGAATGCTCCAAACACGAGGAGTACTAAGGTTAGCTTTTTCATTTTTTCGTCAGGTTAAGTATCGAAGATAAAAAGATTATTGAAGCTTGAGAATTGAGGCATTCCCAAAATCACTAAATTGGCTAACCATTAAAAATCTAACCGAACCAAAATGAAATATTATTTCTACCTATTTGCTGCTCTCGTCCTTTTTTCGTGTTCCCAATCAGGCAGTGATTCAGGCACGGATCAGCGTGCGAAAGTAGATTCGACTATTATGAAATCCATGGTCGAGAAGCTAGCTTCTGATGAATTTCTAGGTCGAAAGCCCTTTACTGAAGGTGAGGTGAAGACAGTCAATTATCTAAAAGAACAATTCGAAAGTATTGGCTTGGAACCTGGTAATGGGGATTCTTATTTTCAAGACGTGCCTATGGTAGAATTGACTGCGATTCCATCAGAAACGATGACCATTGCTGGAGGAACTGAAGATGTCGTGCTGAACGTGTCAGAAGATTTTGTTGCCTATACTGAGAAAGTAGTGGAAAATAGTAGCCTGGATGCTTCAGAGCTAGTATTTGCTGGGTACGGGGTGGTTGCTCCTGAATATGGTTGGAATGACTATGCTGGGCTGGATGTAAAGGGAAAGACGGTGGTTGTGCTTGTAAATGATCCAGGATTTGCTGCTGGTGACTCCACCTTTTTTAAGGGAGAGACTATGACGTACTACGGCAGATGGACTTACAAATACGAAGAAGCTGCCAGGCAAGGTGCAGCTGGTTGCTTCATTGTTCATGAAACGGTGCCGGCTGGTTATCCTTGGTTGGTTGTCCGCAATTCATGGTCAGGCGCAAGCCTTTACTTAGATAAAACGGGAGATGAATTTCAGAGTGATGTAGTTGGTTGGATTACAAGGGAAGCTGCCATTAGGATATTTGAGACATCGGAACAGGACATGAAAAATTATGCGGAAAAGTCCCGAAGCGAAGACTTCAAGCCGCTGAGTCTAGGTCTTAGTGCCACGGTTTCTGTAGAAAACAAGATTAAGAAGGACGTGTCTAAAAACGTGATAGCAAAGATTACCGGAACCAAGAATCCGGATGAAGTAGTGATCTACTCTGCTCACTGGGATCACTTAGGCGTAGGAAACGTAATAGATGGAGATTCGATATACAACGGTGCTCACGACAATGCTACAGGGATTGCAACAATGATGGGAATAGCTGAGGCTTACGCGAAATCTGCGAAGCCTGAAAGAAGCGTTGTTTTTTTAGCTGTAACTGCCGAAGAGCAAGGATTGCTGGGCTCTAAACACTATGCTGAGAATCCCATTTTCCCTGTAGACAAGTCAGTGGCTAACATCAACTTGGATGGAATAAGTTACAATGGACCAATGAAGGACCTTACGGTTATAGGTTATGGACAATCAGAGCTTGAGGATTTAGCGAAAGTATTGGCTGAAAAACAAGGGCGATACATAAAACCAGACCCTGAGGCAGGAAAGGGGTACTTTTTCCGATCCGATCACTTCAATTTCGCAAAAGTAGGAATCCCAGCATTGTATGCCGCAGGCTCTTATGAGCACATGACAAAGGGAGTTGAATACATTGCTGAAAAAAATCAAGAATATCTTGCAACCCAGTATCACCGTCCGCAGGACGAATACGATTCTGCAACTTGGGACTTTAGTGGAATGGTGATGGATGGCAATCTGCTCTACGATGTCGGTTGGACATTGTCAAATTCAGACAAGTGGCCACGTTGGAAGGAGGGATCTGAATTTAAAATTATCAGAGAAGGACTCGGAACGAACAAATAAGTAAAACTAAAAACATCAATAAAATGAAAAACCTAATCATTGTAACTATCGGCGCTCTGGTCATGCTCTCGTGCGCTCAAAATCAACCAGCAGATAAAGAGCCAGAGGCGCTTTACGACTATGATGTTGAAGAACGTGTGGCCTCACTTGGGATTACCTTAACTGAACCACCACCACCTGTAGCGAACTATGTGAATTCCGTGCGAACAGGAAACCTTGTCTTTATGGCAGGAAAGGGACCAAACAAACCAGAGGGTGGTTACATCGCAGGGAAATTGGGAGTTGATCTTACAATCGAAGAGGGGTATGAAGCTGGGAAACTGGCTGCCGTTGCTCAACTGTCAGCACTAAAGGCTGAAATCGGAGACTTGAATAATGTGGTTCGGATTGTGAAAGTACTTGGAATGGTGAATTCTGCTCCAGATTTTGGTGATCAACCAGAGGTTGTAAATGGTTTTTCAGATACGATGGTAGCAGTGTTCGGAGAAAGGGGAAAACATGCGAGAGCTGCTGTGGGAATGGGTTCATTACCACGAGGAATTGCGATTGAGGTGGAAATGATTGTAGAAGTGCAGGATTAAGAAGTATCGTTGAATTTCTCTCTTGAAGATACCATTTCAATTCTTAGGCGGACACCGGAAACCGTTCGCAATACGCTGTCAGGACTTCCAGATAATTGGACCAAGCAGAATGAAGGTTCGGAGACTTGGAGTCCATTTGATGTGGTTGGCCACTTGATCCATGGGGAAAAAACAGATTGGATTCCCAGGACGAAAATCATTCTGTATGAGGACGATAAGCGCTTCACTCCGTACGATCGATTTGCTCAGTTTAAGGAGAGTGTAGGGAAAACGATGGAGGACTTGCTAACAGAATTTGAAGTGCCCAGAGCCGAGAATATACAAGAGTTGGAAGGCCTGAACCTTCAGGAGGATGACTTTGACAAAACGGGAGTGCACCCAGAATTTGGTACCGTAACAATACGACAGCTGTTAGCTGCTTGGACTGTGCATGATCTTGGACACCTTGTTCAAATAAACAGGGTCTTAGCAAAAC
Organism: Cyclobacteriaceae bacterium; assembly: GCA_039986395.1. Classification (GTDB taxonomy): domain Bacteria; phylum Bacteroidota; class Bacteroidia; order Cytophagales; family Cyclobacteriaceae; genus Ekhidna. Next base: position 395 of record JBDWQX010000119.1, on the reverse strand, counting down.
AGTACAAAGAAGAAGCGGGTCCCTGGCCCAAGTACTTGGCAGTTCTCAACAACTGATCAAATTTCTTTAGTTGAGTAAGTACAAGGTTAAAGCTGAGTAGTCAATAATCGCTTTCCCAGCCTTTAGCAGATCGGCACCAATCACACCCATAACAGGTTCCTCAATTCCTAATTGTTTCAATCCCTCGTTTACGTGTGACAAATTCATCAATGAGATGGAAAATTCATCAATTGAAAAATTTTCCATCTTGATTTTGTTTTTGAGAGAGGTGGAGATTTTTAGTCCCGATCCACCAGCTCCAGTTGCGGTGATTCCTGAGTCTTGCTCTTCAATTTTCAGTTCGAAGAAGTCACCATATGTTTCATCAACGAGCGTAATTCCAGCTCCAGTGTCAA
>JBDWQX010000118.1:0-5117 GCA_039986395.1 Cyclobacteriaceae bacterium | reverse complement strand
GTTGCTTACGAGGATTTTGTTACTGGATTCCTGAATACAGAAACGAATACCGCATGGGCCAGACCTGTAGATATAGTGATCGCTGCGGATGGCTCCATGCTAGTCTCAGATGATTTGGCTGGAACGATCTTCAGAATATCGTACGAAGGGTGAATCGGTTTGAAGATTAGTTGATTGGAAGATTGACTGGTTTTGAGACATGGCAACATTCGATATTGAGATTTATTTGATTTTTGAGACTTGTTTCTTGGATTTACCAAGCCTCGCGCTCGAACGTCAGTCTGAGGAGCTAGAAGACTGAATAGCAGTATAAGGCACATCTCGCTTCCTAAGAAAGCCCCATCCGCCATCGGAGGTTTTGACTCTTACGTAATTGTGGTTCACGGCCAAGATTTCCACTTCCTCTTTTGTATGAAGCGTATCCAGAGTATGCGATTTCCAGCGCATTTCTGATTTTAGGAATGTGCTTTTAGCGAGTGCAACTCTTTTCCCCAAAAGCAATGTATCTGGTTCAAAAGCTTCAGCTCGCGGCACTTCAGGTACAATGAATGGAAAAGGGTCTACAGGACCATTTCTATAAATACCAAAATGTAAGTGTGGCGGAGTATAACGAGCATTCCCTGTATTTCCGACTGTTCCGATGGTATCACCAGGGTTTACCGTTTGATAGCGCTCTACTTTTTGTTCTTGAAGATGTGCAAAGTATAAATTGTTGCCAGTTTTTCTATCGCGTAGCCAGACCACTTTACCTCCCAAACCTCGTGTGCCCACGAAGCGAACGTCTGCTTTGATTGGCGCAATAATCGGTGTATGTCTCTTTGCGAAAATATCGACACCGTGATGATCCCTTCTGCCAGCATCCCTTGGATCCCCAAAGAAACTTTGAATGGCACGACGATTTTTTCCAGCCACAGGAAATGCAAGGGTAGGTACGTTTTCTATGGTGATCTTAAAGTCTCCGCCTCGAAGAAGCTCAGGCTGTAACCTGAGTAGATAGGTTGCGTCTCTTCTGGGCTCGAAACCGAGTTGAAATGAACTGTCAGCAGAGGCCACTTGTCTGAATTCAGCAAGCGAATCATTTTCAATTCGGAAAAGATCAATAAACACTCGTGTCGTATCAGGGACGATGATTTCTATATCAACTAATATTTTCTGCCCTCTTTTTGCCTCAAATCGATAGCCTAGCGCATCAGGCCTTGTGTCAGCGATCACAAAGGCTTCCTGATAGGGGAGGTTCACTTTGATTTGATTGTCGAAAGGCTTGTCGGCGGCTTTTAACCAATCTTCACCCAGGGCAGTAGATAGTAGATTGGCTTGCTTGAGAGAATACCAGTATGCTTCGTGATCATTTCGTGGGTAAAATCGCTCAGGAACTTTTTCTTCGGTGCATCCATAGAAGAGGAGTGCTCCAAGCACTAAAGCAAGAATTTTGGTTGGCATAGATCATCATACGAGTTTTAGCTATTTCTGTTTAACCCGTTTTATACCCGAGTATATAAGTTTTCATGTTCAGAAGGCGATTAATTATTTAATTTCATAGCAAAATTTAGATTTTATGCAACGTTTGAAAAAATTGTTCCTGCCAGCTTTGTTTCTGGCAATACTATTGGGATGCGCGCCTTCAGGGGAAGATGCAGGGTCTGGTTCCTTTCAGGTGCCGGTGGACTACTACACGCTAGACAATGGTTTGAAGGTCGTATTGTCTCAGGACAAGACTTCACCAACGGTTGTGATTGCGGCATACTACAACATTGGATTCCGAATAGAACCTCGTAATCGAACAGGTTTTGCTCACTTATTTGAGCACATGATGTTCCAGGGATCAAACAATCTCGGCAAAATGGAATTCATCAAGCTGGTTCAACAAAATGGCGGAGTAATGAATGGATCAACACGTTTTGATTTTACCAACTATTTTGAAATTGTACCATCACATAAATTGGAGACAATGTTGTGGGCTGAGGCAGATAGAATGCGTGGACTGGCGATTACGCAAGACAACTTGACCAATCAGCAGGGAGTTGTGAAAAATGAAGTAAAAGTGAACGTGCTGAACCAACCGTATGGTGGATTCCCATGGTTAGACATGCCACAGTATGCGAATGAAAACTGGTATAACGCTCATAACTTCTACGGTGACCTTGAAGATCTTGATGCCGCAACGTTGGAGGATGTGCAGAGCTTTTTCGATACCTATTACTCTCCAAACAATGCAGCAATATCTGTGGTCGGAGATTTCGAGATAGAGGATGCGAAAAAGTGGATCCAGCAATATTTTGGAGATATCCCATCAGCTGAGATACCACCGCTTCCGGATATTTCAGAGGCTCCTCAGACTGAGGAAAGAAGATTTGAGAAGGAGGATAAGTTGGCAAATAAGCCGGCACTTGCCGTAGCTTACCAGATGCCAGAGAGAAACTCAACAGCCTATTATGCAATGGGACTACTTGATCAAATATTGTTGCAAGGGGATAATAGTCTTTTGTACAAAGAACTGGTGAAGGAAAATGGATACACGGCCAATGTTGGTGGGGGTATAAATTATTTGGGCAATATGTTTAATTACAAGGGCCCTATGCTATGGATGTTTAATTTCATACATGACAATGACGTAGCGGCTGACACACTTCTTCAATCGATTGATAAGGTGGTGGCGGATCTCAAGGCTACAGGTGTTACGCAGGAGATGCTGGATAATGCAATTGTCAAAATACGTTCGAGCCTCTATGATAACCTAGGCGGATTCTTTGGATTCGGAAGAGCTGATTTGCTGTGCAGCTTTGCGCTTTTCGATGACAACCCGCAACGGATTAACGAAATAGAAAGTGAGTTCAAAAAAGTAACTGTCGAAGATGTGAATAAGGCGATAGGCGACGTTTTGAGAAGTACCAATAGAACTATTCTAACACTAAAGCCACTGGCTGTTGAAAACTAAAAATATTGTGAACATGAAAAATATATTCAAATACACACTACTTCTATCTGTAATTCCTCTGATTGGAATTTCGCAGGAAAAAGAGCTTCCTCCAGCAGGAGGGACACCAAAAGGGTTTACGCTACCAGCAAAGGAGTCTTTTGAATTGGACAATGGATTGTCTGGTGTTTTGATCCCTTGGGGATCAATTCCGAAAGCGACGGTGCAATTCGTAGTGAAGACTGGGAATATAAATGAGTCTGCAAATGAGGTTTGGTTGAGCGATTTGTTGGCAGACCTGATGAAGGAAGGAAGCACTTCCAAGGACGGAAGTCAAATTGCAGATGAGATAGCCAGTATGGGAGGAGATCTCAATATTGGTGTAGGACAGCATACAACAACTTTGACGACCAATGTGCTCTATGAGTTTGTGCCAGACGCAATTGAGTTGCTAGGCCAGGTACTCACAAGCCCTTCATTTCCGGAGGACGAATTAGATAGGTTGATAAATGATCGAAAACGCCAGTTGAGCGTGAGTAAAACGCAACCAAGCCCTCAGGCGTATGAGAAATTTTATGCAGCAATCTATCCTGATCACGCATATGGTCGTATGTTCCCAACCGATGAAATGCTTGATAGCTATAATATTGATAAACTGAGAGGCTTCTATGAGAAGAACTTTGGAGCAAAAAGAACATCTGTTTATGTGGCTGGAAATTTCGATTCAGGAAAATCAAGAGCGGCAATAGAAAGCGTGATGGGTGACTGGAGGGCAGGTGAGGATGCAAACTACCCAATTGCTGAGCCAAGAACAGGTACAAGCATTGAAGTGGTAGATCGCCCAGATGCACCGCAGTCCACCCTGATTGTGGGCTTGCCAGTCCCAGATCCTTCGGATCCCAACTACACAGCTTTTGATATTACAAATTCATTGCTGGGAGGTTCTTTCGGTTCCAGAATTACCAGCAACATTAGAGAAGATAAAGGTTATACGTACTCACCTTTCAGTACTGTGACAGATCGTTACAAGTCTTCTATCTGGTATGAAAAGGCGGATGTGACTACCGACGTAACGGGACCATCGCTGCGAGAGATTACCAAGGAAATTTACAAACTTCAAGAAGAGCCCCCATCAAAAGAGGAGCTTGATGGAATCAAGAATTATGAAGCGGGTATCTATGTGCTGCAAAACTCTACGCCTGCAGGAATCATCGGTCAACTTTCTTACTTGAATACATATGATCTGCCAGAAACGTTTCTTACTGATAGAGTGAAAAATATTTATGCTGTAACTCCCGAGCAAGTCAGTGAGCTTACCAAGAAACATATCAGGCCTGAGGATATGACGCTGGTGATTGTGGGAGACAAGAAAAAGATAGACCAACAGATCAAGGATTATGAAAAAGAACTGGCTGAGAAAAATCAGTAAGTTAAAGTGAATCAATAGTAAGAAAGGCAGCTCTTCAGGCTGCCTTTCTTATTTGTCTTCTTTGGTTTTCCCTTTCCCTCTAATGACAGCACTATAATGATTGTACAATGTATTGATGAATGCTAGGATGATTCCAACACCTAATACGATGTAAAAAATGGTGAAGATCTTTCCTGCATCGGTTTTGGGAGCAAAATCTCCAAACCCTATTGTGGTCAGTGTGATAAAGGAAAAGTAAAATGCATCTAACCATGTCCATCCCTCCAGATAGTGATAGACTGTAGTGCCAATGACCAGTATCGCCGCTGCTGTACCAATCAGATCGCGGTATTCTTTGTCGCGCAAAAAGGACTTGATCGTGCTAAATAGAACCATTGTATAAAGGTCAACTATTTTCTTTCAAGTATGTCACCATACTGGTAGGTGATTTCTTCTGTTTTCTTTCCTTTCTTGTCGAAGTACGTCCAGATTTTGTGACGTTTGTTCCGAACGTAGAGGCCAGAGAATTCGATCTGCCCATTTTTATGATATTGTGTGTAGGTGCCGTGGAATAGGTTTAACTCATAGTTAGCTTGTATTTTCAGATCGCCATTTGGAAAGTACTCTTTGTGAGGTCCGAATTTTTTTCCAAATCTATACTCTGTTTCTGAGCTTTTTTTTCCACCCTCATATGAGGTAGCCACCCCATGCAACTTGCCTTTTTCGTATTTCTCGGTCGTCGCGATTCTTCCCTTCGAATCGTAAGTGTTCCAGGTGCCTTTCGGTAGCTCATTC
>JBDWQX010000117.1:0-15779 GCA_039986395.1 Cyclobacteriaceae bacterium | reverse complement strand
TTCGTTTTTTGCCATGGAAATGAAGGCTACCACAGAGCCCTCTTCTTCATAAACCCAGGTATCTGAGTCGGGCAAGTAAACTTCCGTCATCGCTCTTTTAACCATTGCACTGAAGTCATCTGTTAAGAATGGATGAGCAAGCGCAGCTGACAATTCCCATATACTGATCAGTTTAGGTATTTCTTCTTCTCTGTATTTTCTAATCATCTTTTTTCTCTCTGGTAATGTGATTTACAAATTTCGGTACTTGTATATTAGATGGTCCCTTAGTTCTTCCAGGGGATAGTTTTCAAAGACGGATAAATAGTTGAGCGATACTCCATCAATCTCCGCAATGAATATGTAACTCAGTTTGGTACTTTGAGCAGGATCAATCTTGTTGAATATCTCCTTTGTATGGGTTAGTAGGGCAGAGGACCTGTCTTTTATATGAGTGCTAAGCAACTTTTTAGTGGATGGCTGAAACATGATATTTAGGTTCAATTGGTAGAACAGTTTATCGTCTTGCAATTGTGAAAATATTGCTGTGATTAGGTCGGTCAATTGTTTTTTTGGGGAATCTCTAGTCACGGCCTTGTTCATCTCCATCATTTTCTTAGTGGTGGAAGTGAAAATTTCTTCTAGAATTTCATCCTTTGACTTGAAGTGGTGATACACAAGACCTTTGGAAACATTAGCTACTTCGCAAATCTTAGCAACAGATGTGTTCTCAAAACCCTGTTCAGCAAAAAGCTTCGTTGCTACTTCAATGACAGTATTTTTCTTGTTCTTCATAATACAAACCAACTGGTCGGTTTGTAAATATAAGTAAAAGAAATGTATAAAAGGATGGAGGATTTTACTGTTGGGTGACGTTGCACAAAACGAGATCACTAGGTTCTGACCCAGTGAACTGAATAGATGAATTTACTGGATGCTCGACGATGAGTAGATCTCCCTTCTTTAACTGATGATTTTCCTTTGCGTAAGAAATGCTCACGCTGCCAGAATGCACATAAACAAAGAACCAATCCCACGCATCTTCCACTGGGTAATCTCTAGATTCGCCCGATTTCACGACAATGCCAACCTGATCTCCCTTTGCTTGACCTTTGGTCATTAGGTTGAAGTCCGTACACTGGCCAAAGGATGTGGTCTTCCAATCACCTTCAAACCTGTCCACTTGGTGTTTCGTTAGCTCCGAGGAATGATGATCTTCGTGATCAAGCTTCATTTTCCCTTCTAAAACCATGAGTGTTCTGGAGACTGCTTCAAGTGGTGTGAAAACGGTAGTTTCTATTTCAACGGTGGCGGTACTCAGCCTGAAATCGAAATCGAGTTTTTTGTAGATGGCTGTTGATGGAAAAATGAACAGTTCGGTAGTCAAGCCTCCTGACCATTTTGTTGGCCTGAACGTGCTCGAAATTAGAATGGTCGTTCTAGCGGTCATGGTCTGTAGTCTTAGCTACAGCTCGTAGGTAAGTTCATATGCATGAGCTTCGCCCTCCTGAATGATTTTTAGTGAACCAGAAATACCTGTGAGCTCAGCACTTCCAGAACCAGCGATAATTTCAATTTCTAACGATTGGGACTCTTTGTCCATAAACCCTTTGTGCATCAGCGTGAAGGCGCCACCTTTTCCGTTCACTGATCCTGAGAATTCTTCAACAGCGAAGTACACAGCTGCACCGCCTTCTATTCTTTTGCTGATCATCTGGCCAACAGCTGTACCTTCCACGTCTCCCTGGTAGGTCTTGCTGAGGATGAATCTTCCTGCAGGTGCTTCATCATCCTGTTGTGGCGTCATGTTTATTTCGAAGTTTCCTTTTGCAGTTGTCATATTCAATGTCTTTTGGAGATTTTGCAATCTAGTATATACTGTCCCAAATAAACACGGGTTACCCATTGTTCGGTGCCGTCTTTGCCATCTTTTTAATCTTCTCTAAATAGTCATCTGGGAATCCTTCTTTTTTTGCCAAGGCATATAGAGACATAGCATAGGATGCATTGGTTCCAGTCAATGATTCGGCAGGGAGATTATAACAAGTTGCAGTTATGGAATCACTCGAATCTGTGACAATGCTAACTTTTTCAGGAATGTAGTCAGCGACACTTGCTTCAGCGTACAGACTATGAATTGCGTCGTTATCGACTGTCATCACAATTCCATATGCTTTGTCATCCTTACAAGGAATTAACGATGCTCGATTTCCAATCTTTAAGGCATAATTATGAAGGTAACCTTTTCTTGGATTCGAAGGTGTAATCCCATTTTTCAATAAAATGTCGCCATCCATAAACAGGCCGTAGAAAAATACTTCCATTTTAAATTTCTTGGTTGCAATCGATGCCTCGCAAAAGGTATGTGCCTTGCGGCCTTTTAGTACCTACAATCTACTGGATTTGGAAGCCACTTTCAAGTAGCCGTGTTACATGTTTGTTACCATCCTCTATAATTGTAAACCATTTCTCCAAGATTTTGCAGTTCCTCTGAAAAGCCATCATCAGTTCCTGAAAGTATTGGTGAATTGGCCAGCAGAGCGATAACAAGTTTGTATTCCGGGTAAATCAGGATCATGGAGCCTGATGAAGGCAACTCTCCGGCATGATACCATACATTGCCCCCATTGAAATCCTCTCCAGTATACCAGCCAAATCCGTATCCGGTAGATTCACCATTAGACGTATACTGAGTTTCAAATACTTGCTCCGTTATAGATGCACCAAGCAATTCATTCTCCAACAAAGCAGAGCCGAAATTGACCAAGTCCTCTGAGGTGGATACTAACCCTCCACTTGGATAAGAGTAACTCAAATCATAAGGTGTGGACTCTTCACCGGATAAAAAATAAAACTTGCTTTTATATGTCATTGTGCTATCTGAGATATCACCGTAGGTAAAGTCCATGTTCAGGGGCTTCCAGATTTCTTCGTTCATGTATTCTAAATAAGACTGCTTAGAGGCACTTTCTATTACCGCTCCCAGCAGCGTATACCCAAAAGAAGAATACACGAATTGAGTTCCGGGTTCCGCCACCAAAGCATCTTCGCTGAATATTGAAATAGCTTCCGTCGAATTATTGAAATGATCCTGCACAAATATTTCTTCTTCCAGGCTTTTACCATAGTAATCTCTGACACCGCCAAGATGGCCTAGAAGTTGGCGGACAGTTACTGGATATTTTTTGTTAGAAAATGATGGAACATAATGTTGTATTGATTGATCCAAATCAACCTTACCTTCTGAGACCAGTTTCATCAACCCTGCTGATGTCAATGGTTTGGATACACTGGCAATCCTAAATTGAGTAGTGGAATTAGTCTTTACTTTATTGATTTTGTCCGAATAGCCAAATGCATTGGAATACACCAAACTGTCATCCTTCATCACTGCCAGTTGTAAACCAGGAATGCGTTGTTTTTTCCTAAATGCTCCAGCCCATAGATCGATTGAATTGGTAATTGAATAATTCTGAATTTTATCGCTTTCTGAGCCATTATTTGACGGGTTATTTGGCTCGATTTCAGCTGATAGTTTGCTGTCTGATTTTTTCCACTTCCCAAGTGCATTCAAAATTAGATCGGCAATTGGATATCTTGGGAAGTCCCCTGTATTGCTCAACAGTATGATGGAAATTTTTTCATCTGGCTGTTTCAAAAACATGGAGTAAAAACCCAATTCTGTCCCTGTATGATAATTGATCTGATGTTTCTTAGATGCCCGGAACATATACCGATCTAACATCCAACCATAACCATAATCGGCTTCCCATTCCGAATAATCTGCCCTGGGCACAAACAATTTCTGCATCTGCTCTTTTGGAAGAAGAGTCCCCTCATCAATGGCATTGCTCCATTTCAATAAGTCCTCAGTGGTAGAAGTAATTCCACCAGCTCCAGTTAGATTTTGGACAAAGTGGATAGGTTCCGGCTTCCCGTACATATAACCGATTGCCAAATTTGTTCTTTCAACGGGCTCTCCAAAATAGCTTTCATCCATTTTCAGCTTGTCGAATATTCTTTCCTTCAAAACCTTTGCATATGCTTTGCTGGTGATTTTTTCTATAATCAAACTCAATATCACATAATTAGAATTTGAATACTCAAACTTGCTTCCAGGTTCAAATTCCATAGAATTACTGCAAAACGAATGTACCACCTCATCCAGCGGATAAGGTTTACTCTCGTTAACTGTATAATTCGGTATTCCTGATTGGTGTGTCAATAGTTGTTCGATCGTAATGCCGCCATGGATATATTCGGGCAAATACATTCCAATGGAGTCGGATATGTTCAATTTCCCTTCGTTTTCCAGTAGCATTATAAGCATTGATGTGAAGGTCTCACTGGTCGAACCGATCCTGAATTGGGTGTTTTGATGATTTTTGGTAAGTGAATTATTATAGCTTTTTTGAAAGACAACTTCTCCATTGTAGGCAATCAATGCATTTCCATTGAAAAGATCTCTTCTATTATAGAACGTGAGCACAGAGTCTATTCTGCTTCGCCTATTCTTTTTCGGATACTTAAAGAGAAGGTCCGCTATTTCAGTTTTAATCTCCCTAGTCTTGTTTTTAGCAGCTATGCTTTTTGCAATAGTTTCAAAATCGAAGTTGGGCAGAAGAACGGTATGTTCGTCCCAAAATGTCGAATCAGACATCGAGCTTTGATATTCGATTTGTTTGTTTTTCCCTAAGGCTTCTTCATTCGCAAAGGGTTGACAATTCTCAGTTTCAATATCTGTTATCAGGTAATCTACCTGTGCATCCGCTCCAAAATCAAATTGCTCTCTGGTACTTTGGATAGGGAATACGACGGCATCATGAACGCTACTCAGGTAATACTTATCTCCAATCTTTTTGTAATTGATTTGGGTATCACTTTTCGACACTCCAACATGGATGTCAAACAGTTCCATTAGTATTCTTTGTGGTGCGCTTGGCTTATAATATTGAATACTCTTTGGACTCCATCCATAATCAAGGTGAATAAAAGCAAACGTTTCCAGGTCAATAACAAGTTTACCCCGATAGCCAACTTTCTTGATTCCATCCTTTTGATCGAAGGAAATTACGTAAACTTCTTTACCGTTATAAGAAGTAGTTGTCTCCAGGTTGAATGTATGATTTGTCATTCCCTTTTTATCTAGAAATTCCGATTCATCAAGATTGTTGATAAGATCTGATCTGAATATTCCTTTTGGTGTTTTTCCGAAAAAAATATTATGAAGAACCTGCTCATCTTTTATTTCTCTTATCTTCTCCAATTTGAGCTGATTTCCGTTTGACGATTTTTCAGAATGATAAAGCTCAAATGCTGCCTCAGAAAGACGAATATACCGGTCTTCTTTTTTTGCTGTAATACGATAAAACCCTTTGCTCTTGTAGGGAGAATCGTAATAATTTTCAGGTATTTTTTGAATGGCTTTCTTGAGAATAGATTGAGCCGTAAGACCTACAACTACCACCTCATCTAAAGCCTGCAAATCCTCAACTAAGAAAAATCGAGCATCTGCAGCTATCTCCGAGATCTTAATTGTAATCGATTTAAAGCCAATGTATGAAATCCGAAGACTTTCGCTTTTCCTTGCAGAAGGAATTATGATTCTAAATTGTCCGTTGACATTACTTACTGTCCCGATCCTGTTGTTAGGCAATGAAATATTTGCAAAAGGTAGAGGCTCTTTAGTTGCATCATCGAAAATTGTTCCTTCTATGACAACATCATCCTTCACTTGCGAAACGACAGTAGCTGGGTAAAGGATAGCTAGAGAAAATAGTAGGCTGAGTAACCTCATAATTGAATGAATCATCTCTATAATTTAAATGCAGATTGCTGTCAGACGGTTACCTGCGTCATCGATTAAATAACATGCACCTGAGGCTAAAAGTACGGACCAACGTGCGACTATTCGGTAGATCATTTGTTATCAAATGTTAAAACTGCTAAGCTGGCTCGCAGTTGTCCAATTACCGCCAACTCTCATAGAATTATTTACGTAAATTGCCGAAGAATTTTTGCTAAGGAAAAAGTGGGTTTTTTCTCCCAATGAAACGTAAGTTCGTATCCTCAATACTCTTCTTTGCTCAGTTTGTTCCTCTAAAAAGGAATGGATTCCTATTCCTTTTCTTCACCCTGCTACTCTTACTTTTTTTGCGAAATGAGTACTACGGCGAGGAGTCCCAATTCACTCCCTTCTTGGAGACGTTTGCCTGGTTGTTGGGAGTTTTTGCAGGGCTAGTCATCGGATTTGGCTTGCTCTATACGTTGTTCTGCTGGTCCTATTTGATTATTAAGTCTAAAAGACTACAAGTCGATTTATCGATTGGATTAGAAGATGGCCAGAAGGGTGTTGCCGGATTGGTTCCAGTAAAGCTATCCCTGTCCAGAGTGATCATGCCGATCATTGGCTACCTGAAGACATGGGTGATTTTTGAAGATGGGAGCATGGTAGGACCGGTAGTTATTAATAAGTTTTCAGGGGGATGGAAAGACCTTCTTTCCAAGGAGGGAGATGCTAGTTTACAACTGAGTAAAAGAGCCCAGTACGTTGTAAAAGGATATATCTTTTCTTTTGAAGATTACCTGCAATTTTTTCGTTTCTCATATTATAAAAGGTTTAAGAAAGCATTTTATCTCTACTCACAGCAGAGAGATGTTTCTCCCACGGAGGTTCCTCCTTCCAAAGCACGGGAGGAGTTGGAAAAAGTTAAGACAAGCAAGCGGGTTGAGGGTGATTTTCTAAACTACAAGGATTTTGAATCAGGTGATGACGTACGAAGGATTGTCTGGAAAATATTTGCAAAGAACAAGGAGTTGGTTGTCCGAGTACCTGAGGTTATTAATCCATTCGCCTCGCATCTACGCTTTTTTGCAAGCTTTCAGAATTCATTGCTTGAAAGTGATTCCGAAAATTCAAGTGGCATGCTAGATTACTACAAGGATATCATTTTTAATACATGCCGTCAAATCGAGAAATCAGGGAGAAAAGTAGAGTTCAGTATGGATCAGGTGGTGGGGGATAGCTTGATCGTGGATAAAAAAGATCAACTCGCTTATTTTTTGAGTTGCGCCAAATGGAAAACTGAACCGTTAAAAGATCAGTTTCCTTCAATGGGAACCTCAAGTGTGGTTTGTGTGAGTTCGCTGGTTCCAGCGGACGAACTTGAAGAATTGATCAATAAACGTTCGACGATTCTGTTTATCGTTCAGGTCTCAAAGTACCTGGATGAGCAAAACTTATTTAATTGGACAAATATGATCTTAAGAAACGAGGAGAAGAGTGAATTGGGTAAACTTAGATGGGTCCTTTCTCGTCAACGTAAAAGGGTGAGAAATAATGAAAAGAAAATCGCGAACTTGGTAGATACAGATGTATTTCAGGGGCAATTGATATGACAATTAAGAAAAAAAGGAATAATCTGCTTGTTGGGCTTGTACTCCTTGTCCTGCCAACGCTTGTTGTCAGCTATCCTCTGCTCAATTTTGTGAGCGATCACTATTCGTTGCTCTTCATCAACACCTCTACAATGGTTGGGCTCTTTGGTAGTGCAATGATTTTTGCCTACATCCTGCATAGTACTCGATTGAGGTTTTTCATTGTCTTTGGTGGCCTTTTGGTTTTCCTCTACTTCGTTTACCAAGGCATTGTTTTTTTTCCATTTGATGAGTTTGATTCCTACTACATAGCCAACCGTTTCCGTATCAATGCTACACTGTTTGTTGTAGGTTGGTTTTCTGGTTTTGGAATAGCCAGATGGAGATATTTTCTGGTTTTTTTCTCGTTAATCGTCCTGGCAGTTTCGGCTGTTGCCTTATCTGCTGTTGGAGTGTACAATGCAAATCAACTGGCATGGTTAATAGCACCGCCAGTCTTTTACACTTTTTATGCACTTTTTGCCAAGGAACTACTCCATCACATTCGACATCAAAGTCGGATCAATTATGGTAAAATCATCACGCGCGTAGGGGTGTTTTGCGGAATCCTATTTCTGCTTTTCTGGACGACGACTCAGTTACTTCAATCCAGATTTAGTGAATTAGATCAGGCACTTCAATCTCAGAATGACGGTGAAGGGGAGAATGGTAGTGAGTCGTCCGATGACGACAGCATGCTGGATAAGGACAGTCAGAATCGCTTCCAATTGAAAGACTATACTGAACTTAGGCCCCGATTGAGGCAATCAGAGGAATTGCTTTTCACGGCCTACATGGATAATTTCCTGGAAAATGAAACTCCAAATCCACAGTACATTACGCTGTATCACCTCAATCAGTACAATGAACTGCTTGAGCGCTTCGAGGTAGATCCGGAGGGACCAGCCGATGATTTGTTTTTACCAGATCCAACGCAAATACCGAATTATTATGTGCAGGTAGATTTAGATGTGTTAGAAAATGACAAGATGGAAAAATTCATCAACCAAGTTCAAAGCACGATCTACATTAATCAATTAGATCCCAAGGTGTTCGTGGCACCAAGTACTGCGTATTCATGCCAGCCAATTTCAGTTGAAGCTGCGTTCCGAGACCAATACAGATTTGCCTATAATATCCAATCGGAAGTATCGGGCCTTAACAGTGCATATTTTGTTTACAACACCAGGGATCCTGCTATTCGGGAATTTCAGGAAGAGCGTTTTAGAATTCTGAGAGAAGTAAAAGAGTATGAGAATGTACCGGAAGAATACCTTGGCTATTACACCAAAATGCCAACAGGAGGAACGTTTGACCAAATCGGCGATTTAGCAGCCGAACTAACAAAAGACATTGAGAAGCCAATAGACAAAATACTAGCTATTCGCGACTATTTTTTGTCCAAAGATGAGAATGGTGAAGCTCGATTCGTATACACTTTAACACCTGGATCTCCAACGGATCCCAATATCCCGGACGCTTCTCTGCTTCACAATTTTTTGTTCAATACTCAAAAAGGGTATTGTACTTACTTCGCAGCTTCTACGCTTTTTATGCTACGATCGCTTGGGATTCCAACAAGGATGGCTGTTGGCTTTTTAACCGTAAACAGAAGTCACAACAATCCTGGATGGTACTGGTTTTATGCCGATCAAGCGCATGCGTGGACGCAAGTTTATTTTCCGGAGTATGGATGGCTAGACTTTGATATGACGATTAGCAATGAAGATGCTGCAGAAACAAATCAACCGGATCGCACTCCTCCATTGCCTCCTGTGGATCCTCAGTTTGTAGCAAAGGGGGTTATACAGCAACTGGATACCGCCACGAAGGCGCTTGCACTGGATGCTGAATTGCTTGTAATCAAAAAAACATCCATGGCATTGGAGGAGCCCTACTCATTTGTGTTCGATGCTTCCACCGCCAAAGTAATTTCAGAATACGATACCCTTTCCTTCGAAGATTTGAGTATCGGCGATACAGCTGTTGTAATCTCTTTTGATTTACGCATTCAGAAAATGAGGAGAAAGGGGAACTCAGAGACCAATCAGCAACTGATTGATCGCTTACCTGATAGCATTTTGATTCAAGAAATCTTGATCCGACCTGAGGAGGAAGAGGACCTCCTTGAAGAGGATGAGCAGAGCATTCAAGAAGTAGTTAATGCATGGATATACTATGCGCTTATAATTCTAGGTCTGTTCGTTTTTGCATTGCTAATGGCTCCATTCGTACATTATTCACTGTTGAAATCAAGGTTTAAAAATTGCAAGCAGCCAAACAGAAAGGCGATAGCCGTGTATCCTGTAGTTCAATTTATTTTGAACCAAATGGGAAAAGGAAGAGGAACGATGACACCGATGGTTTATGCGGAGAGCACTGTTGATCCCATGTTAGGCACCAATTTCGCAGAACTAATGAAGGTGTACTTAAAAATCAAGTATAGCAACGAAGAGTTGACTGCTAGCGAGGAGAAGTTAATAAATGACTTTTATCCTTCTTTTGAAGAAAAACTAAAAACTGCCTTTCCAGCTGGAAAACGCTTCGGGAACTTCCTGAAAGTGAACCGGTGGTTTTATTATTTAATCAATTTGAACATATCCTGAAACGAAATAAATATGGCTGAAGAATCATCGCAACAAGAGATAGACAATGAGAAAAGTTCACACGTTGTATCTATTGACAAACTAATTGGCAATGTAGAGCAAGTGATCAAGGGACATCAGGAGCAGATTACACAAGTGATCACGTGCTTGATTGCTGGCGGTCATATATTATTGGAAGACAATCCTGGTTCGGGAAAAACGGTTATGGCCAAAACGTTGGCTTACTCTATTTCAGGGGAAGAAGCCAGTTTGAATTCTCATGCAGCATTTCACAGAATACAGTTCACCCCGGATCTATTACCCATGGACCTTCTGGGAACGCATATTTATGACGAAAAGGCGAAAGACTTCATTTTCAAGAAGGGCCCATTATTTACAAATGTGTTGTTGGCCGATGAGATCAACCGTGCTTCGCCCAAGGTTCAATCTGCCTTACTTGAGTGTATGGCGGAGCAGCAAATCACGATGGGGGATCAAACCTATCCTTTGGAAAAACCCTTCTTTGTAATTGCGACACAAAATCCAATTGAAATGGAAGGAACGTACCCGCTTCCCAATGCACAGTTGGACCGATTTTTCATGAAAATTAGTTTCGGATATGTTACGGAAGAAGTAGAGTTCGACATCTATCGGAAGTATTTGGAGATCTTCAATTTTGAGGCAACAACTGAAGCTGTGTTGTCAGTTGGAGATATTTTGGCACTGCAAGAGGAAGCAAATAAAGTATTCGTCCATGATGAACTTGTGAAAGGAGTAAATAATATCATTCGGGCGACAAGAGACAATCAAGGTATTTCACTAGGAGCATCTGTGAGAAGTGGAATCATTCTCCTGAGATGTTTGAAGGCCTATGCATTGATCAACAAGCGAACGTATGTAATTGAGGATGACTTAACTCAGCTAGTACATTCGGTACTCCACCACCGACTTTTGTTTAGAAATAAGAGTGCTGAAGCTGAGGCGTTGAGTTCGATTGTTAAATCAGAAGTGAAAAGGCTAGCAAGGCTTAAGCTATCATTTGATGCAGCAAAGTAGTATCCAGACCTTTTTGTTTATTTCACTTTTCTTTTTTGCGTCGGCATTGGAGGCTCAGCGCATAGAGATTGATCGTCTGGAACGAGATTTTACGGGTTCACTTCGAAGCAGGGAAGCGTACGAGCTTTCGCAAAAATTCATTCAAATTGATAGTACGTACTACACTGGCTATTATTTAGAGGGTTTCTACCGATTCCTGAGGGCTTCAGATATCCTGGGGTATAAGCTAGCCATCAAACCGCTAAAAAAGAGTCTTGAGTTACTGGAGAAAGACTTTCCTGGCCAGCTTAGACGAACAAGGGATATCCAGTCGTACATCGGTGTTTATGAGTTGCAACGCAGGTATGCCATTCTATGCGATTTCTTGAGTCGTTGCTACAGTCATGTTGGCGAACTAGACAAGAGCGTTGTCGTTGTCAGGAAATTGATCGACCGAAACTTTGCATACAATTGGGGAGCGGAACCGTACGCTCGACTCTCCTGGATACATCATAAAAATCGAGTCTACACCACGGACAAATTCGATTTTCTAAAACCTACCATTGAAGAAAATGTTCGGCTCGCTTCTAAGTATGCGGATTCGATACTTATATCAAACCGAAAGAACTATGCCTTTATTAGTCAATATATTCCGACTGGTTTTGATCCTACAGAGGGGAATTATTTCCACTACAAAGATATTGTGTTCTCCTACTTACTCAACATCGACTCGGCGGAGTATTGTGCACAAAACCTAAAACGATTGGACCGTCTTTCTTACAACAACTACGGGAATTTGAAATTCATACAAGCGCGATTTGATGAGGCTGAACAGCACTACGATCGAGAGCGTGGTATCGACGGGTATCAGCAAAAGGAGACAAAGGAGTTTGACTATCAAGAATCGGTCATTAATATTTTCAAGAATGAATTGGACAAGGCAAAAGCCATCGTTCAAAACTCCATGGATATTTTAGGTCCGACTCCGGGTTATGGTTGGAACAACATCGCCATGGCTCGTGTGTTGTATTATTCCGGAGATATGGAAGAATCAAAAGCATTTGCTGATAAAGCATCCAACTTCAAAGAGCTGCACATTAACTCCACATGGGGAAAAGTACAGTACGATCGAAACACGATGCTATTCCAATATTTGTACCATAAGCGGAGGATGAATGAAATCAAGTTTCGCGATACGAACTACTGGTTAGATTTTGACGCACTGGTAGATTTGGCTGGTCACTATTTCAAAAAGGAAAATGCCCACCTTCTTTTGACCAGCGAACTCTCTTCAAACCCAGAGCGGTTTTTGGTGCTTTACAATATCTTCTCTTCTGAGAATACTATTTTCTTTGATGAGGTGTGGGAATTGATAAAGGATTTTAATCCTTCGTATTTCATTCAATTATTTGAGAATAAACTAGCCACTGACCAACGAGAAGGAATTCTCAAATATTTCCAATACTACATCGCTAAATTTTACCTGGAGGACGAACATCCTGCACGCGCCATTGATCGATTTGAGTCCATATTGGATGATCCAACGCTTGATGATGAATACGAAAAATTATTGATTGCACGAGTGCATGAAGGGATGAGTGAAGCCTATGAGGCACTTGATAATAGGAGTGAAGCTGATCGCCACCTGATTAATTTCTATAACACCTTTCCGCAGTTAGTACCATTTTCAGATCTCAAAATGAAAATGAAACTAGAAGCTCCGGCTGTAGGAGACGATGAAATGGTCAACTCCATTTTGTCAGAGCTGGAGAGTTTTGATGTGGAATGGGTAGAAGAGGAAGGTTCGTGGCCTGTAGCTAATGTATCATTCGATGAAGTAGAGCAAGGGCTTTCCGTCAAGTATGAAATCAGCAGTTCCGATCAAAGCACTTCTCTCACAGGTGCCTTCAATGTAAACAAATACGAAGACCCTGCTACTGAATTGATGTATAGACTGTTTGGGATAAAAAGGGAGTTGAAGTAGGGGGTGGTAGGTAGGACAGCTGGTGGAGACGACGAGTTGCACGGACTTTAGGTCCGGTTGGGTCCTTTACTCCAAAAGTTTAACACTTCAAGAGAGGGAAGATTCCTCCGGAATCAGGGTGAGTTATTTCATGGTGAAGCTTTGCGGTTTTGTAGCAGGATGTAGTTAAAAGCACTTTGGTATATGCAACTTTATCTCTGTTAGAAAAGCGCTACTTCTTAAGCCAGTAGAGCTGTGGTTCATCCTCTCGTTTAGATCGTATGAATGACTTCACGTTTGACATGTTTGCAAAATCTGATTTCAATTGGTTCTCTATTTGAGTTCTGAATTCTCTGAGCTTTTCTAAGTGAGCTGTCCCAAGTTGCTCCAGTGCCTCTTTCTGTTCCTGCGGTTCTAGTTTATTCACAATGCTTTCTATTTCGTTAAGTAGAAATATGTTGAATTTGAGCATCGTGCCATTTAGTTTATCACTCAACCAAAAAGGCGATCTTACCGACATGGCTAAAGAAACCACAAAATTGTTGAAGAACTCATAGTCGTCTGCACAAATTCTGTTACACATTACACCCGAATCCAATTTGACTTGAATTCTTAATTCGTAAATCAAAGCAAGAATAGCTTCTTGTGCTTCGATTCTTTTTTCAATTATCTTTTTGTAGTATTCCCTTTTGTAATTAAGGTTCTGAATTCTCAAGTTAACGATACTCGTTAGAAATGCAGAAAGCAACGAACTTGAAACTACTAACGATATAAACGCAATATACCACTCAGTGCGATTTAACCTACAATTTTCACCGTACTAGAATTTATAGCTGTATCCAAAACGCACCACTTGAGTTTCATAGTAGTCTTTTCTGGTAAAACTGAAATTGTCGCCATTCACTTCTTGTCTGATAACCATTGTATTTAGGAGATCAGTGGCATTCAAGAACAGTTCGCCCTTACCTGACTGAACGACTTTCTTCACTCCAACGTCAAGGGAAAATCGGGAATCAATTGTGCCCTGTGGTATGATGTCCGGGGCAAGGTAGATGGCTGTCAATTGAGCTTCTGTGCTTTTGGAGAATTTGAAATTGGTATTCAGCTTGATGTTACCTGAATAAACCTCCTGCTTTTCTGCAGCGAACGTATTTTCAAAAGGATACTGATTCACGACCGAAAAGGCATCGATTTGATTGTAGTACCCGTTGAGGTTTAGATTAAGGTTGATCTTATCCGATAATTCTTGGGAAAGAACAATCTCGATTCCCGTGTTGTAGCTTTTTCCGGCATTCTGAGAGACGTTGTAAATCAGGTTGGTTGTGTCCACAACGGCGGCTATTCTGGTAATGGTGCCACCCGAAATGCGATGGTAGACCGCACCGTAGAAATAGCCTTTATCCCAAGCATTTTTATAACCAATTTCAAAGCTCTCCGTGAACTGAGGTTGCAATGCTGGATTTCCCACCTTGATGATTTCTGCGTCATCATATTTTGGAAAAATACGAATGTCTACTTCATCGGGTCTGTCGACTCTGCGGTTGTAAAAGGTTGATAGTTGGTTGCGATCATTGAGTTTGTACGTGATTCGTGCGTTTGGAAAGGGTCGAAAGTAGTCGTATCCATCCGTTTGATAGGTATTGTGATTGGGGTCTACCTCATATTTCAAATCAACATATTCAAGTCTAAGGCCTATCTCGGCTTCTAGCTTTTTAACTTCATACGTGTAGTTTCCATAGAGTGCAGGAATGGTTTCCTTGTAGGTAGCCTCACCATCGGCACCGACATCCAGCACGGAGTTTGTGGCAGAAGGGTTAAACAGCATATCTGTGGGTATCGTCCTTCTGCGAAATTTGAACCCTGTTTCCAGTAATCCATGTTTCATTGGTTTAGTGTAATCCAGCGTAATATCTGCCACTTTCTGATCTGCAATCAAAAAGAAGGACTCTTCTGTAGTGAATGAAGGCCTTCTATTGGTGAAGAAATATTTTTCGTCTTCCCTGTCAAAGGTGTAATTGAAACCCATACTCAATGTGTGGCCTGGCTGTTGAAACTTATGCTCGTATGCGAGAGATGCCATTGCCGCTGTAAGCACTTCGTCTTCCAAAAATTGCCAAAGTCTAAGGTTTTCGTTGGTATTTCCGTTAAAGAAGGGTTGGTCTCCGCGATCCATGATAGATTCCTGATTGAACAACCCTGAGACAGTGAGGGTGTTATCGTTATTTATGAACCAATCCAAACCAGCTTTTGAAGTAAAGAAGTTGGTGTTTCGATTCCTTTTTAGTTGCTGATTTATCACCGTTCCATCGTTGTAGGTTCTGGTCACAAATTCATTTTTGTTGAGTGTTTGGGTGTATAAATTGTCAGCTTGAAGAAAGAGATTGACTTTCTTTTTCCGATAGTTCAGTGAAACCGAGGGGTTTACCTTGGGCGTCACCCGATACTGGGAACGGATACCTGGCAGGTTCTCTTTTCGTACCCATAAAGCACCAAACCCTGTGGAAAGACCAACCTTTCCGTTGAAGCCTTTTTGGTCTTCTTTTCTCAGTAAAATATTGATGATTCCCGCATTTCCATTTGCGTCATATTTAGCAGAAGGATTGTTGATGATTTCAATTTTTTCAACAGCAGATGCTGGTATGTTATCGAGACCATTTTGATTTCCAAATCCCGTAATGGCAGTTTGTTTGCCATCAATCAAAACCATCACCTGATTATTTCCCCTGAGCTGAACCCGTCCATCTTGTGTAGTGACTCCTGGTAGGTTGCTCATGGATTGACGTAGGCTGCCTCCGCTTTGA
>JBDWQX010000116.1:0-16502 GCA_039986395.1 Cyclobacteriaceae bacterium | reverse complement strand
TCGATTGTCTCTTCGGTGTTAGCCATTTGAATTTTAAACATTGCTGTCCCACTTCCACCACCAAGTTTGATCACTAGAGGTGAGATGTTATTTCTCAGAGATTGAAAATGAAAGTCCTCAACAACTCCCACTATTCTTAGGGCAACTACGCTATTATCTTCACCGTCTCCGTAGGTGTATAGCATCGATCCTAGTGGGTTTTCATAACCAAATTGTGCAACGGCAGATTCATTGAGCAACACCGCCGAAGAATCACTGGAGAAGTCTTTAGAAAATGCTCTGCCTTCTTTTATTCCGATTCCAAGCGTTGATAGGAAGTTGTAGTCAACCCTTGCTTCGTTAAGAACCAAACTTTCATCCGCCGCTGCGCTTGCATTTTTGAAATACATGTCAGTGTTACCATAGCTGCTTGTTGGCGTGAAACCTGCCACGGTGCTGCTGACAATGTTTGCATTTCTGGATGCCTCTTCCTTGAATGACTGGACTTGATCTCCGAGAATAAACGTATCGTTTACCATCAAAATCTGATCCTTATCATAACCTAGTTTCTTGTTTTGAATAAAAGACAATTGGTCAAAAACAATTGCTGTTCCAATGATCATGATGATTGATATGGAAAACTGAAAAACGACAAGTGTACTTCGCACAGGTCCACTTTTAACCCCTTGTCTGATTTTGCCTTTCAGGACCTCGACAGGCTTGAACATAGAAAGGTAAAAGGCAGGATAGCTGCCAGCTAGCAATCCTACCACCAGCATGATTCCTATCATTGCCAGAAGGTATCCAGGCTCAAAAATCACCAGGTAGGATAGCTCTTTTGATGCTATTAGATTAAATCCTGGGAGTGCCGCTAGTACTAGCGAATACGCAACTACGAACGATATTAAGCTGATTAAAATGGCCTCCGATAGAAACTGGTAAATCAGTTGATTTCTAAAGGCTCCCATTACTTTTCTAACACCTACTTCCTTTGCACGATTCGAAGATCTTGCAGTGGAGAGATTCATGAAATTGATGCATGCAAGTGCGAGGATAAACAGCGCTATAGCTGAAAATATATAAACGTATTTGATGTCACTGTTTGCTTCCAATTCGTCCTCCTTATCAGAATACAAATGGATGTCCGTGATTGGGGTAAGTGAGAATCCCAACGCATTTCCACTTTCTCTAAATTCTGTTAGGTTCATATTTAGAAACTGTTCGATAAGTGGTCCGCAGTAGGTTTCCGTCATTTCAGGAAACTGCGATTCCAATTCAATTTGAGGTACTCCTTCTTTTAGCTTGACGTAGGTGTTGAAATTGGTACTTAACCAATTGCCAGGTCCCCAGTCAAGAGAATGCATCGAGAGGATGACGTTCTGATGGAAATGCGAATTTTGAGGAAGATTCTCATAAACTCCGCCCACTTCATAGTCAGTGGAGTTGTCAAGAACAAGAACTTGTCCCACAGGATCTATATCACCAAATATTTTTCTAGATGTGTCTAGATCTAGTACTAGTGATTTTGGTTTTTTAAGTGCTGTTTCGGGATTCCCATACACCAGTTTAACTGAAAAGAATTTAAAAAAATTTGAATCTGCCAAAAGCACATTCTCCTCTTTGAAAGTTTCAATAGCGTCCTTTCGCTTGAGAAACCAAGTCCCATACTTTCTAAGACGAATAGTTTCATCCACCTGAGGATAGTCTGCCTTAAGCACACTGGCGACTGGTATTCCGGTCTGTGCAGAAATAATATCATTTCCATTTAGTGTAGCAGCAAAATCTACTCTGTAAGTCCTTTGGTAGTCTTCATTGAATGTGTCGTAACCAAGCTCATCTTTTATGAATAGCGAGATTAGCATGAAGCACGCGAGACCGATAGAGAGCCCCATCACATTGAGTAAAGAGTAAAATTTGTGTTTTAGAAGATTTCTGAGCGCAACGTTGAAGTAGTTTTTGAGCATGATGTTTTGGGTTTGGTTTATAGTAATAGATAGGTTTTAAACGAAAAGGTTGCTCGCGACAAAAAAAAACCATCTCATTGAGATGGGCTTTGAAACTTATTCGTCTTTTAAAGATTCCGCTGGATTGGCCCTGGCGGCACTCCAAGACTGGAAGCTCATGGTGACCCATGCAATCACCAGAGCAGCTAAACCAGCCATTACGAAAACCATAAAGTTTATTTCTGTTCTATTTTCGAATTCTTCTAGCCATCCACTCATAGCGAAGTAGGATATGACGGAAGCTATGACGATAGATATTGCCACCAGTTTCAAGAATTCCTTTGAGAGCAACGTAACAATACTTGTAATCGAGGCTCCAAGTACTTTGCGAACTCCGATTTCTTTTCTCTTTTGTTCGGCAGTGAATGCGGCCAGTCCGTACAGCCCAAGGCATGCGATGAAAATGGCAAGAAAAGCAAAAACACCAAATATTTTTCCCAGCTTTTGCTCTGCCTTGTACATCTCATTGAAACGGTCATCCAAAAAACTGTATGCGAACGGCTGACCCGGAGCAAATTCATCCCACTTGTTTTCCAAAAAACCAATGGTTGCTGGGATGTCTTCGCTGCTAACCTTAAAAGAAACAAAACCTCTGCTTCTTCCTAACTCAAAAATTAGCGGCGCGATGTTGTTTTTCAATGATTGGAAATGAAAATCTTTTACAACCCCTATCACTTTATGAACTTCTGCAACGGGATTTTCTTGAGATCCGCCGTAGCTTGATAAATTCATTCCAACTCCTTTTTCCCATCCAAGCTGTCTTAGCGCTGCCTCATTTAATACAACTGCAGAACTGTCGCTTGGGAAGTCTTTTGAAAAACTTCTGCCTTCAGCCATTTCAATTTCCAGAGTTTCCATGTAATCGTGATCTACTCTGAATTCACTAAACACATAGCTTTCTTCTTTTGTAGGTGTTGCACCTGGGAACCAAAGGTTGTTATTGCTACTTGTCTCCACCGGCAGGAAGCTTGACATGGTTCCAGACATGATGGATGAATGTTGGACTGCTTCATTTTTGAAGGATTCAGCTTTATCATCCATCAGCCAAGGGTCGTGAATCATCAAGATTTGATCCTTGGAATATCCTAATTTTTTGTTCTGAATGTAGGATAATTGATCAAAAACAATGGCTGTTCCAATGATCATGATGATGGAAACACTGAATTGAAGCACCACGAGAAACCCGCGAAGCCCACTTCCTTTTAGTCCAAGATTGAGCTTACCTTTAAGCGTCTCAATGGGTCTGAATTTAGACAGATAAAACGCAGGGTAGCTCCCTGCAAGAAATCCTACTACAAAGAGAATGGCTACCATGATCCCGATAAAGCTCAGGGTGAACAGGTTGCTTGAATTAATCGATTTTTCTGCCAAATCATTGAAAAATGGGAGAATCAAAAAGGATAAACTGTAGGCAATTACGATCGAAATGAGTGTAATCAAGAATGCTTCGGACAAGAACTGATTAACAAGTTGTGTTCTGTATGCACCCATTACTTTTCTTACCCCAACCTCTTTGGCTCTTCCAGCTGAACGAGCTGTGGAAAGATTCATAAAATTGATACATGCCAGTATTAAAATAAATAGTGCAATAGCGGTGAAGATGTAGACATATTGCATACTTCCACCTGGGCCGATATCTCCCAACTTAGAAGATTTAAGATGGATGTCTGTAAGCGGAAACAGGAAGAATCCTGCAACATTTCCTGCAGCAGCAAACTCTTCCAATGAGGCTCCCATATATTGCTCAATTTCTGGACCAATATACTTCTCGATGAGTGCTGGAAACTTTGCTTCCAGTTCTTTTGGATCAAAACCCTCCTGAAGTTTTAGATAGGTATTGAAATTGAAACTCATCCAGAATGTTTGCTTGGCTTCTTCCAGCCCTTCCATTGCCATCAGCATGTTAAATCTGAAATGAGAGTTTGCTGGCATGTCCTCAAAAACAGCAGTGATCTCATAGTCTTCGTCATTGTCCAATACTAAAGTGCTACCAACAGGATCTTCTTTGCCAAAAATTTTGGTTGCTAAACTGCTACTTATTGCAATGGTATTAGGTCGCTCAAGGCAAGTGGATTTATTACCACTTAAAACCTCGAAATCGAAAAAATCAAAGAAATTTTTATCAGCGAACGTGGATGCATCTTCATTGTATGAATCCTCGCCATCCTTCTTTTTCACAAGATAATTTCCCCGTGTTCTCAACCTGGTAGCGTCCTCCACTTCTGGAAATTCTCTGACCATGGTTTCTGCTGCCGGAACGCTTGCTAATGCAGTAATAAATTCAGAACCATTGATGTTGCCTGTGAAGTCCATGCGATGGATTCTGTCAGCATCAGCATGAAATTCGTCAAAGCTTAACTCATCGGTAACGAATAGGGTGATCATCAGGAAGCACGTGAGTCCAATGGAAAGCCCCAGAATGTTGATGAGTGAATAGAATTTATGCTTTATCAGGTTGCGAAAAGCAATGTTGATGTAGTTCTTCAGCATGATTGTTGGAGTTTGAGTTTTTGACTATTGAGTTCGCTGTGCCTACCGGATCGTTACTTTGCGTACTCTATCCCAAGGGATATACACGCGATCGTTAGTCGTCTTTACAAGAATTCCCTGGTTCCGCTCTGAAACATCCTGAGCATCTTCCATCGTTATCGTGTCACCGTTTTTTAGTACGACCAACGCTCGATCCGAGCTTCTCGGCTCAATTGACTTTACATTTCTGAACGGGATAATATATTCGGTGTCATTGTCTTCACCATTTAGCACTTCAAAAGTATATTCCTCATCCAGATCGTAGACAATTTCCCCCGTAAGTACGTCACCATTGTCAACTTCGACCTGTCCCTTTATTTTCTCTATCTTGGAGAATGCGCCATAGTCTGGTCCTGAGTTGGGAGCGTTCTTAAATGTTACTTTATCAAAGTCTTCCCATTCTAAGTCAATTCTTCCCATTCCTTCCACAGTCACGATTATTCCTTTGTTGTCATCGTTGACGTCATTGCTTCCTCTCAAATCAAGCTCTCTTCCCGATTTTAGCTTAACGATACTGCTGCTGTAGCCATCTCGTTCAATGGATTCAATTTTACTGAAAGGAATAGAAACATCTCCATCACGAGTATCTCCGTCTAGTACATCAGTGCCGACACGCTCATCATGATCCCACTGAACAAATCCGGTAAAAGTTCCTAGATCGCTTTCGACTGTGCCATACAAGGGCTCTCCAAATTTCTCCTCCAAACGTGATGGAGTTTCCAAAAACTCAATCTCCTCAATTCGACTCCAAGACAGGGACACAAGTCCTAAATCCCTGTCAAGCACCCGTATTTTAGCTCCGATATCATTGTACCCATTTCCATCTATTTCAATGTCAGTTCCATCTTGCAACTCAAGATAAACGCGACTTCTGCTGCGGATATCTAGCGACTTAATGTTGCCAAATTCGCAGGCAAATTGGTGTACAAAATCGTTGTCTCGATCGTTGTCGTTAAAATCCCACGATACGTTCATGAGGCGCATTACGCCGTTTCCATAACGAGTGCTGTAGTACCGATCTTCGAGAGATTCTCGTTCACGATTTGATAAATAGTCTAGATTTCGATTGTCCTCTTTGGAAGCATTGAACATGTCCGTCCAGAACACTTCTTCTTTACCCCATCTTAGTGGGCCTTCGTACACATCTCCATCTTCGGTAGTAACTTTTCCATAGATGAAGCCGCTGTCTTGAGCAATAAGGCCTGCGCTGGCTACTGTATAGAAAATGATTGCAATTGATTTAAAAATTCCTTTCATGGTGTTTGAGTTTTCGGTTTTACAAGGTGTTTGATGCATCTTAAAGACAAAAGGTTGCATCAAGGGTTTCTTTGGTATTAGTTAGTACTAGTTAATACATAGTACATACGCAAACTGAACATGAAGGTTAACCTAACTTAGTTTCTACTCCTTTACCTCCTTTACAAGAAGATCAAAATAGTCTCCAAGTGGGCAGGAGTTTGCAATTTCTGAAGCTTCTTTTAGAGAATTTGCTGCTAGGAGGATGATTCCAACTACTAATTCTTTCCCTTCTGCGAAGGGACCATCGGTGAGTGGTATTTGCTTGCTCTTAAGGAGCGTTCCCTGTGAGATATCAAGACGTTTTCCCAGGATGTGTTTTTCTCCCAAGGCTTGAGCCCAGAGCCCATAGTCGGACATGCACCTGTCCTCGTCAGCAGGGCTGATGTTACTTTCGTTTGTAGCATTAATGAGGACAAGGTATTCTGACATAGTGTTCTAATGTGTAGTTGAATGCGTTTTCATTTTATGAAAACCTACTTTATAGACGTTTTTCCGATAATAGCTGGTCCATTACCTGGCGAAAAGTTGCCCTCTCGATCATAGGCAGCCCAGGGGCTGTTAGCTATGAAGAATAGTTGGCCATCTATTATGGTTCCTTGTGTCGGCTCGCCCAAAACTCCCGCCTGAGCTTCAACTGCCTTACTGACAATGGCAGTACCATCTGTATTCAAAGTATAGGTCATCACACGGTTCGGAGTAGTTCCGTTATGAAGCCCAATCAGTTTATTGTCAATAAAGTATAGTCCATCAATACCTTTTAGCAGGACATTGTCTGGAACGGAGAGTTTTTGAATCTTTTTGCTTGCCATGTCTAATTTGTAGATACCATCGATGTAATCAGAAAGGTACATAGCTGATTCGTCGGCATTGAAGGTTAGACCTTGAAGATTAAAGAGGGTTTCGTCCAGATCTGCAAAAACCTCCAGTTTGCCTGTCTGCTTACTTACCCAATATAATTGGTTTGCAGTTCCATCAGATATGTAAGCATTCCCCTTCGAATCGGTAATCATATCACCGAATACATGATTTGCGGGCACGGCGAAGGTTTCCAGAAGAGTGCCTTTTTTTAGATCATATTTTAATACGCTTGCTTTGTTTTTGTCTTCCTCAGCAAGGCCTTCGTAATTCGTCATACCTGAGGTA
The DNA here is from genome assembly GCA_039986395.1 of Cyclobacteriaceae bacterium. GTDB lineage: Bacteria > Bacteroidota > Bacteroidia > Cytophagales > Cyclobacteriaceae > Ekhidna. The sequence goes on along the minus strand of JBDWQX010000116.1, from coordinate 9,549 downwards.
CATGCCCAAAGTGTTTTCCCATCTTTTGAAATTTCAAGACCCATTACTGCCCATGAATTGGCAGGAGAATCAGCCCATACTGCTGGCTCTTTCCCATCCCTGATCTTCCAAATTTTACCGTCTCTAACTCCACCCAGGAAGAAAGACTTTTGCTTGGGAGAATAAGTGATACATTCAGAGTGAGACTGAAGAATCGGAAACTCATAAGCAACCTCAACCGCAACCTCTTTCGTCAATTCTTTCTGCTTTTCCACGATCATCTTGAAATCTGAATTGTTAGCAAGAGCATCAAAATCTGTATCCTTACTAAAGTCTTGTGTTGCATTCATAAGAATGTACTGATTGAGTGTTTTTATCGATTTCTCAATCTCTCCAGTTAATGCATAGCCACCCGCGAGGTTATAGACAACTGGAGGATAATTCGGCCGCATGGTGTCAATTGAGTACATTTTCTCTTTAAATACCTGATAGTTCTTTTCCTCGTAGGCTTTTGTTCCAGCCTGGTACAACTCTCTGAGCGATTGAGCTGAAGCTGAATAGAAAACGACAATTGATAAGGTGAGTAGGATAGACTTCTTCATTACAAATTTCGGTTATGTGTATAAGCGACTAACACCAGAATTTTGGATAACCACTATCCGGTGATGTAAAATCAAAACTTGATCTCATAATCAATTTTTTTACCGTCTCTCTCAATGGTCACAGAAGTTTGATCTCCTTTTTTGAAGCTGGAGAGTGCGCGCATGTAGCTCATCATATCAGAGACTGTACTATCACCAAGTTGAATAACAATGTCTCCTTTCTGAATGCCAGCTTGCTGTGCAGGTTTGTCGTCACTTACTCCGTCAATACGCATTCCATTCCCATCGTAGAGGTAGTCTGGAACAACACCTAGTGTGACTGTGAAGCGCGGACTGTCTCTTGACTCATCCTTGGTCTTGGTGAATTCAATTTTTTCTTCATCATCCAAGTCAATAACGATTCTTTCGATCAGCGTGGCGATCAGCAGGATGCCTTCTTCATTTATCTTTTCCGAATCGTCACTGGGTTTATGGTAATCTTCGTGTTGTCCAGAAAAGAAGTGCAAGACGGGAATATCTTGAAGATAGAAAGAGGTGTGATCGGATGGACCGACTCCAGATTCACCCTTTATTAATTTCAGACTATCTAGGTTTGAGTTGTCAAGCATCCAGTTCCAGATAGGGGAGGTTCCAGTACCATTAATCGCTAATCCCTTGCTTCTGTCAAGTCGGCCAACCATATCCATGTTGATCATGTAGTTGACCTTAGTAAGATCAACGGTCGGATTCTTCGTAAAATAATTGGAACCCCAAAGCCCCTTTTCCTCCCCAGACATACCAATGAACAAAACATCTCGATTTAGTTTCTTCTTGCTAAGAACTCTCGCCAGATGCATCATTGCCGCAACGCCACTTGCATTGTCATCAGCACCATTATGTACCTCTGCTTCTCCACGATGCAAAGAGGAAAACGTCCCCGTACCCAAATGATCGTAGTGTGCACCAATAACTACAAGTTCATCACTGGCATTGTCAATTAGTCCGAGCACATTGTAACCAGTGATTCCTGCTGAATCTTTAGCCACTCCAACTTTGGCCTCTTCGTGCGGATTGTCAGAATCTTTCACGAAAAAAGATTGAAGAAATCCGTCTGTTCCTTTCGAGGAGAGCCCTGCACTTTTGAATTGATTTGAGATGTAGTCTGCTGCCATTTTTTCTCCTTCAGTACCAACTTCACGCCCCATCAATGAGTCGCTGGCAAGTATTTTTATATCAGTTGCGATCTGCTCGATTGCATTGTATTTTGTGTTTTGCTGGCAGCTCAAAAGAGTGAAAGTCAGAAGGATTACTGATAAATGCTTTTTCATGGTTGATATTATGCCTTAGTTTCGCAATTCGAAGATAACCGACCATGAAGAATTTATTGTTTTTATTCGTTACCATTCTCCTGTTTTCTTGTCAGCCAAAAAACCAAAGCCAAGCTTCGGAACCCCTTTCAGATACGCTCAGATACGAAAGTGAGTCGCATTTAAGGAATGTGAAACAACTCACTTGGGGCGGAAACAATGCCGAAGCATACTGGAGCTTTGACGGAAAAAGCTTGGTGTTTCAGTCTGATTTTGCTGATTGGGATGTCTCCTGCGATCAGATTTTCACTATGGAAATTGCCAATGCTACAGAAGGCACAAAACCAGCAATGCTCAGCACGGGACAGGGCAGGACGACCTGTTCTTATTTTTTACCAGGAGATTCTCTAATTGTTTACGGATCTACACACTTGTCAAATATTGAATGCCCAGCTACTCCTCCGAGAGCAGCGGGAGGGAAGTACGTGTGGCCAATTTATAGAGGGTATGACATTTTCGTGGCCAACATGAATGGCGACATCACTAGCCAACTAACTGATGATAAAGGATATGATGCAGAGGCAACTGTTTCTCCAAATGGTGATCGAATCATTTTTACTTCTATGCGATCAGGAGATTTGGAACTCTATACCATGAATCTTGATGGATCTGATGCGGTACAGTTAACTGACGAACTTGGGTATGATGGTGGCGCGTTTTTCTCACCCGATGGGAGCAAAATTATTTGGAGAGCTTCTAGACCGAAAACAGATGAAGAAGTTGAAGAGTACAAAAATCTGCTCGCTCTGGGTTTGGTCCAGCCAACGGAGATGGAGCTTTTCATTGCAAATGCGGATGGTACAGAGGCCAAACAAATTACTGAGCTGGGTAATGCGAACTGGGCACCTTTTTTCACACCATCTGGCGACAAGATTATTTTCTCTTCCAATCACGCATCGGAACGTGGATTTCCTTTCAATCTGTTCATGATTAATCTTGATGGATCGGATTTGGAGCAAGTGACTTTTGACCAGACTTTTGACTCTTTCCCAATGTTTAGTCCTGATGGAAAGTACCTGGTTTGGGCTTCGAATCGATTTAATGGTGGCAACCGAGATACAAACCTGTTTGTAGCTGAGTGGGTTGATTAAGACCAAGAACGCATCACTTAGAATCCCTTCTTGATCATTGATTTTTCTCCATCTTATTTATGTGCAGCAACGAGAGATATAGTAGGATTTCTAACTCCTAGCCTTCCATTTCTCAAGTATTGATTCCTCCCTGACCAAAAGCCCGTTGGGCTGTTTTTCAAAACCATCTCTGCGTTCCTGCGAGACTGTGCTCCACCACTCGTGGATATCTCTGATGGTTTCTTTCAAGGGTCTAAACGTCAACCCTGAAAGTATTGCATTTTGATTTCGAATTCGTGCAGAACCGTAATAGTCATCCACTGGCATAATCCACGGAATGAGGTGTTCTACCCTGTTCTCCTTTAAGAACTCATAGTCATCAATTTTCACAAAACTTGTTTCAACATCAAAGGAATTGTCGACCTGATCTGCAAAATCATGAATGGTCTCAGGATTTTTTGGGCCAATAGCATTGAAAGTTCCTGTTGTTCCTTCTTCCGCCAATCGTACCATCCACTCAGCCACATCTCGTACATCTGCATATTGAACGGGATCTGTTGGTTTGCCAGGTACCAAAATCTCTCCACCTTGAGCAAGGCGTACTGGCCAGTACATGAATCGATCTGTTTTGTCGCCTGGACCTAGCATATAGGTTGGCCGCACAACGATGGACCTATCATTACCAAATATTCTAATTGTTTCAAGTTCGGAATTGGCTTTCATGACACCGTAGGAATAAGAACCATTCGTGCCCTCACTAGGCTCTTCTAAGACAAGTTCAGTATCCTGACCAATATCATCTCCTAAATATGGATAATAGACACCAGTCGATGACGTGTACAAGTAAAGGTTTACACGATCCCGTAGTAATTCGGCAGTTTTTGTTGTCCATTCTACCTTTCTGCCTGAATTGTCAAAAACAACGTCCCACTGGCCATTTTCAAGCGCAGACAAATTATCTTCCCGATCTCCGATCAGACTTTCTACCTGATCGAATAAGCCTAAATGAACTGTTGGCTTGGATTTTCCTCTGGTAAATGTGGTGACGGAATGTCCTCTGGAAATGGCGTAGGCGATTTGATGCGGTCCCAAAAAACTGGTCCCACCAAGGATTAGGATTTTTAACTTTTTGTTACTTTTTCCAGCTTCGTTTGTCTTAGGATTGCAGGATATGAGACTGCTTCCCAGGATCGGAAGCCCAATGCCGACGGCTAGTCCACCCTTGATAAATTTTCTTCTTGAATTTTTCATCTACATCTTAGGTTATTTATTCCAATTTAAGGAAAGTTGTTTTAATGAATTATCCCATAATTTTAACTTATGACAAGTGTACAGACTGTTGATATAGAGCAAGTTGGAAGGGAAACAACTAAATTAACGCCCGATTTGATAGTAATGGAAGAGCCGCTCGAAATCAGGCTGGGGTATGGGCTGGAGGGCTTCAGAGAGCAAATGTCGCTTGCAGTAACGATGCGTACGCCCACTTCAGACGAAGAATTAAGTTTGGGGTTTTTATATAGTGAAGGCGTAATTAATACTATTGATGAAGTCTTGAGTGTGAAGTACTGCGATGATTTGGGCATTGTCGATAATCGCGAAAATGTAATTCGGGTGGAACTTTCACCAACCGTACAGCTTGACATTAAACAATTCAATAGAAATTTCTACACCACTTCAAGTTGCGGTGTTTGTGGAAAAGCGGCCATTGAGGCCATCAATGTAACATGCAATCCGCTTCCAAAGGATTCTATCAAGGTTCACCAGAAGACGATCTTTGATCTACCACAAAAACTTCGTGAGGCGCAAGAAGTGTTCAAACACACAGGTGGTTTACATGCCTCTGCCATATTCGATCTTGAGGGAAATTTGCTCGCTCACCGAGAAGATGTAGGACGACACAATGCGTTGGATAAACTTATAGGACACTATCTCAAGACAGATGTCGAACAGTTGAAAGCTTCAATTCTGCTACTGAGTGGTAGAATCAGCTTTGAACTAGTACAGAAAGCGGTCCGTGCCAGTATTCCTGTAATTGCTGCAGTTGGAGCCCCGTCAAGCTTGGCTGTTGATATGGCAAAGGATTTTGGAATAACGTTGATTGGATTCCTCGGAGAAAAGAAATTCAACATTTACAATGCAAAACAGCGCATTGCATTTTAGCTATAGTCCATTCCTGCTGCCTTCCAATTGTCTGCTGATCATCTAAGTAAGCTCCTCTTGACCCGAAATCAAGGATAATTGAGGATTAATTGCTTACTTTAATAGTTGGATTTAAATAATAATTAGAAGGGAATATCCTCTTTGGGGGGATTGCAGGGGTGTTTTTTTGAAGTCAGGAATCGTGGTTTCACAAAAAAACACTCTCCTAGCTTCCCTAAAGGGAGGAATTGTAAAGCTAAATTGAGCAAAACGTATGTCAGATAATCTGAGTGCATTATCGGGAAGGAAAGGATTGGAAAAGAACCTTTTTGAGCAGTTGGTAGAGAAATCAAAAGTTGGAGGAACACCGGAAAATGAAGAATTGCGAGCACTTGCTCATGAGTACCTGATGGGTGAGGCTATCACCTACGGAACTGCTTCTTTTTACGATTTTCTCAAAAAAGAACATGAAGGCGTGAAAGCCCATGTCTGCAATGGAAGTGCATGCCTTGTTGCTGGCACACAGGAGAATGTGAAGGAAAAACTGTCGAAACACTTCAAAGCCGAAGAAATAGGACATATGTGTTGTCTGGGGAGATGTCATGAGAATAGTGCCTTTAATATTCAAGGGAACAACTATTCTGGTGATTCGATTGAGAAATTAGATGCGATTACGAGCAACCATAGTCCATTCGTTGATACTTACAAAGTGGATGGTAATGTCAAGAATCCAGTTCTCACCGACGCACCCATGACTGCATCTCAGTATGCTACGCTGTTTCAAAAAGTATTATCTAATGGTCCAGAATGGACGTTGGAGCAAATCAAAGATTCGAATATCAGAGGTCGTGGAGGTGCAGGCTTTCCTATGGGTTTCAAACTAGAGTCCTGCAAGAATGTAAAGGGAGATCAGAAATTTATCGTTTGCAATGCGGATGAGGGTGATCCAGGAGCGTACTCTGATCGCTATCTGTTGGAGGAGCAACCTATGTTGGTACTTTTCGGGATGATGGTTTCCGGTTACATTGTCGGGGCTGACAAAGGAGCAGTGTACATCCGAGGCGAGTATCCTGAATCTGTAAGAGCGGTAGCGAAAGCTGTGGAGGAACTTTCAGAGTTCAACATGCATGGTGAAAATATTGGTGGGTCAGATTTCAATTTCAATTTCAAGGTGATCGAAGGAGCCGGAGCTTACATATGTGGCGAAGAAACTGCTTTGCTATCTTCTCTGGAAGGCCAGCGACCAGAGGTTCGCGTTCGTCCACCATACCCCACGCAAGAAGGCCTTTTCAACAAACCTACTGTTGTGAACAATGTGGAAACACAGTCTGCTGTAGCATGGATCATTGAAAATGGAGGAAAGAGTTATGCTGAATTAGGAACGGAGAAATCCACTGGAACCAAGTTGGTATGTTTGGATTCCTTCTTTGTGAATCCTGGAATGTACGAAGTAGAAATGGGTACTCCATTTAAAGAAATAGTATACGATTTTGGAGGAGGCTTTAAAGAAAATGTTAAAGCGGTCCACGTTGGCGGTCCACTCGGAGGAATTGTTCCAACACATAAAATTGAAGAGCTGAATCTGGATTTTGAAAGTTTTGCAAATGCAGGATTCTTATTAGGTCATGCCGGAATCGTGTCTGTGCCAGAAAAATTCCCGATGATCCATTATTTGGAGCATCTCTTTGAGTTTACAGGAGACGAATCGTGTGGAAAGTGTTTTCCGTGTAGTATAGGCTCTGTCCGAGGAAAGGAGATGATCCAAAAGGCGAGAGACGGTGATGCGAAAATGGATAGGCAACTGTTGGATGATTTATTAGAGGCAATGGAAGACGGATCATTGTGCGCGTTAGGTGGTGGATTGCCGCTAGGTGTCAAGAACGCACTGCAGTATTTTGAGGAAGAATTAAAGAACTATTTTAAGTAAGCAACATGAGTACTTCGAACGATATAGTTTTCATAAATAACGAGGAACACGCTTTTGAGCAAGGAGAGACAATTCTCAAAATGTTGCGAAGGGTGATGGGCGAAGACCCGGTTCCAACTCTTTGCGATGCACCCAATTTGAAGCCTTTTGGCTCATGTCGTGTATGTAGTGTGGAAGTGGCGTTGCAACAAGAAGGACCTCGAAAAGTCCAGGCGTCTTGTCATACCCCAGTGATGGCGAACTCTTACATCTATACTCATTCCGAGAAAGTGGAACGTATCCGAAAGAATATCGTGGAGCTGGTGCTGACAGATTATCCAAAGGAGCAATTCGAAGAGGCTAATCCTTCGCAAAACGAACTGAAAAAGGTAGCAGGTCAGGTTGGTATTAAAATGAATGATGTTCGGTACGAACCAGGGAAAAATCACTTTGAACGAACTCCAGATGAGCAGCATGCGTACATGCGAGCGAGCATGGACTCTTGTATCAATTGCTATCGATGTATCCGAGCTTGTGATGAAGTACAAGGTGAAATGGTGCTTACCATGGAAGGAAGAGGTTTTGATAGTGAAGTGGTGATGGGTATGAATGAAGGCTTTAAAGAGTCAGATTGTGTTTCCTGTGGTGCTTGTAGTCAAGCGTGTCCGACTGGAGCAATCACCGACATTTTTGCATCTAAATTCAATGATGCACCGGAGACGGAACGTACGGTTTGTACCTACTGTGGAGTTGGATGCAATCTCGAAATAGCCACAAAGGATGGAGAAATTGTCAGTATCACTGCTCCGTACGACGCAGAAGTAAACGAGGGCCATACCTGCCTAAAAGGTCGCTACGCATTCCAGTTCTACAATCATCCTGAGCGCTTAACTACGCCAATGGTTCGCCGTGACGGAACGCTTCAACCCGCAACATGGGATGAGGCATATGATTACATGGTTGATAAATTCACCAAAATTCGGGAGGAAAGCGGAGCAGATGCCATTGCAGGTATTTCCTCAGCAAGGACGCCGAATGAAGAAAACTATCTGATGCAGAAATTCATTCGAGCGGTGATCGGTTCGAATAACATTGATTGCTGTGCTAGAGTATGCCATTCTCCGACGGCATTGGGAATGCAACGTTCGTTTGGAACAGGAGCCGCTACGAACTCGGTCGTAGATATTCAGTACACCGATTGCATGATGGTCATTGGAGCCAACCCTACTGCGGCACATCCAGTGACGGGAGCTAGGATGAAGCAGGCAGCCATGAAAGGCACAAAGCTGATTGTCATTGATCCACGGGAAATAGAGCTGGCCAAGTACGCAGATTTTCATTTGCAACTGCGACCTGGAACAAACGTGGCTTTACTTAACATGATGCTGTACTACATCATCATGGATGATTTAGCAGACAAAGAATTCATCACCAATCGAACGGAAGGGTACGATGATTTTGTTTCGAAAATAAAGGAGCTTGACGTAGCGAAAATGGAGCAAGTCACTGGGGTAGATCGCGAGTTGGTAAGAGAAGCTGCGAAGTGTTACGCAACTGCACCGAACGCGATGTCTTTCCATGGGCTGGGAGTAACGGAACATTCACAAGGGACATTCACCGTGATGCAGATTGCAGACCTGGCGATGGTGACTGGGAATATTGGAAGAAGAGGAGTTGGAGTAAACCCACTACGTGGGCAAAATAATGTGCAAGGTGCTGCCGACATGGGAGCACAACCACATCAAGGGGCGGGGTATTTGGATGTAACAAATCCAGATGTTCACAAACAGTATCAGGAATTTTACGGGGCAGACCTACCACAACATATTGGATATAAGATTCCTGAAATGTTTGATGCTGCGATAGCTGGTGATTTGAAAGCACTTTGGATCATTGGGGAAGACGTGGTTCAAACCGATCCAAATACAGATAAAGTGAAACGTGCTTTGACAAACCTGGACATGCTCGTGGTTCAGGAGCTATTCATGACGGAGACTGCTTTATTGGCTGATGTACTGTTGCCTGGAGCATCATTCCTTGAAAAATCAGGAACGTTTACTAATGGTGAGCGGAGAGTCCAGCGAGTAAATCAGGTGGTAGAACCACTTGAAGGCACGAAGCCCGATGGTCAGATCATTATTGATGTGATGAATCGCATGGGCTACAAACAGGCGGATTATGCACCAGACACAATGCTTGAGGAGATTTCACAGATCGTTCCATTCTTTAAAGGAATTACCTGGGAGAACCTCGGCAAAAATGGGAAGCAATGGCCGGTGCCGGAGGATGGTTCGAGTACTGAGATAATTCACATCGATCAGTTCAAAATTGGTAAGGGTAAAATCACGTACCACGACTGGAAGGAGTCAGCGGAGATTGAAGAGCACGGAGAAGAATATCCATACATCATTACTACCAACCGAGAGTTGGAACATTACAATTGCGGCGCGATGACAAGGAGAACTAACAACGTGGACATCCTAACGGAAGATGTTCTTCTTATGAAC
>JBDWQX010000115.1:0-26267 GCA_039986395.1 Cyclobacteriaceae bacterium | reverse complement strand
AAGGTAACCACTACAATGATCTCTTCCTCCGAGTGGATCTTCTGGCAGTAGGGGGTACAAGCTGCAAGCTTGGACCAGCAAAGGAAGATGCTGAAACGAGTTCAGCATGACTCCTGTTTTTAATTTCGATTCCCCACTTGCGTCATCATTTTTTAGCAGTGATGGAGACACTTTTTACCCGGGAAGCGAGTTCCACTGCTAGATCACTACTTAAGTCAAAATCCAGCTCTGTTGCAAGTTTCCTAACCTGGGGATCACTCAGCATCAGCTCCAAAGGAAAGGTAGTTTTCTTCCGAATTAGAATCTCCTTGAATCCAGCCTCCTCTATATACTGCAGGTACGTTTCCACTTTTTCAGCTCCAGACACGCACGCAATATGTCCAGCCAATGAGTTGGTGATGAAATCAGGAAGCTCTTCCTCTAAAACAATATCACTGACAGAAAGCTCCCCGCCACTTTTCAAGATCCGGTAGGCTTCTTGATAAACAGCCCTCTTATTGAGCGAGAGGTTAATGACACAATTGGAAATAACATGGTCCGCTATGTTATCGGTGATGGGCAATTTCTCAATATCCCCTTTTGCAAATTCCACATTTTTGTAGTTGCTTGTTTTTGCATTTTTTCTAGCCAATGCCAGCATTTCATCTGATAGGTCTACGCCTACCACTTTTCCACATTCTCCAACAAGTGGCGAAACAAGAAAGGCATCAAAACCAGCACCTGATCCTAAGTCCACAACCGTCTGTCCTAGCTCAATGTCCACTAAAGACGATGGATTTCCACAGCCCACTCCTAGGTTCGAGTCTTCAGGAACTGCATTCAATTCATCTTTGGAATAGCCGATTGACTGCCCTACCTTATTCGCATTATCAGAAGGATCACAACAAGAGAATAGTTTAGCAAAACCGCGATTTTGGATTCCTTTAGCTAGTTTTCCATAGCTGTCTACTACGGACTTTTTTACTGAATCTGTATTCATAATAGTGTTTTTAATTAATTATGATACAAGGTTCAACACTTGCCAGAAGCAATCACTTGATCCAGGTCAAGTTCGAATTTTATTTCTGATTCTACTCAGCGTCTCATGAGCAATTTGTAAGTACGTAGCAAGATGATGAAGCGGCACACGCTGAAGAAGTTCCTTGTCGTTTTCCAACACATGCAGGTACCTGTCTGACGCTGACAAATCACTGAGCAAGCGATGATGCGTGTCGGCAACAACAAATTCACTTTCAGCTGCCAATCTGCCAACTTGTTGCCAAAACAGGTTTTTGTTAAATAGCATTTGAAGGGATTCGTAAGGGAGTACGATCAACTTCGATTCCTCAATCGCTTGAATGGCAATATCGCTTTCTTGTTGTGTGACCAAACTTTTATAGGAAGTAGAGATGGTATTCTCTCTGCAAAAGCAATTCGTGACTTCTTTGCCATCGGACAGATAATAGAGCCTCAACAATCCGGTCTGAATGAACGCGATGCTTTTACAAACATTTCCGTGATGCAAAAAGTAATCACCTGGTTGGAGTGTTTTTTCTAATAGAAAGGGCCTCGCTTTTTCAAAGGCATCATGCGTGTAGTCTGGAAACTGCTGAAGATAATTTTTAAAGGCATCCATGAGTCTGTTTTCAAAGTACTAAAAGTTTATGGCTATCTCAAAAATGCAGGGTAGCATTCTCACGGTGGATCGCCGCACTTCTGAGCTAGCTCGAGCATCTTGCTTGTGATTCATCAATACTACAGCAAGCTTACACAGGTAGAGGATTTGCCCTCCCCCAGTAAGTCATCCTGAATTTACTTCAGGATCTTCCTAAAAGGGTGTATGATAGAGCAGATGCTGAAACAAGTTCAGCATGACTCCCAGCTATTAGTTTCGATTCCACTTGGATGGATAGCTGCGTTCCGTCAGTTGATGATCGCCCTGTAACGGTTGATGACTAAGGACTGTTTGCCTACCTCTTTCCAACTCCAGCTAACTCATAAGCATAAATCAAAGAAGATAGATCGACCTGCATGATCTTCTGTTCCAATTCGTAGAAAAAGTACTTTCCATCTGGCGATAAGGATGGGGTAAGCTCCCATGCATCCGTTGAATTTAGATTTTCCAATTTTCTCGGAGTTGTCCACCCATCGTCCTTCTTAAAGGAAATGAAAAGATCTATTTCTTTTGTGTCGATTATGTATCGATTAAAAATGATAAATCGTTCATCTGGATCTACAACCAGATCGTTCTCAACGTCTGAAGAATTCAGTTTTTCAAGATTGATCGGCTTTTGATATTTCCCTTCTACAAAGTATGAGACATAAAAGTCCATACCTCCCTTGCCTCCTTCTCTGTCTGAATTAAAATACAAATTATTATTTCGGGCCACAGAAGGATATGAGTCGTATCCTAAAGAGTTGACTCCTTCTACCATTTTTGGAGTACCCCATCCCTTTGCCGTTTTTTGGGTTGCCCAAATATTATGAGGGATTGATTTGTTTGCAGAATCCAAGTGTGATCTAGAGTTGAAGAACAGAACATCATTGTCTGTGGAAAGCACAGGGTGATATGCATCAATATTTATTGAAAATTCTACTCGTTTCGGAGTTGTCCATTTTCCTGCTTCGAAACGAGATTCGAAAATCCCCGCATACAACCTTCCATTCTCAAATTGTTTTTCCAATGATTCTGAGGTGTACAACGTATCTCCTCCCTTTGAGAAGCTGATACCATTTGCGGTTGTTACCCGACCTTGTCCAAATACGATCGGCTCCTTCAATTCGCTCGTGGATGTATAGGAAGCGGGCGTTTTACTTTGTTGAGCCTTTTGCTCGCAGCAAACCATGAGTAAAATCAAGAATGCAGTAATTGACAATTTCATACAGCTCACCATCAACCTAAAGATAACCACAATATCCCTCTGAGCATTTTATTGAAGGCAGGTTGACAAGTCCTCCCTCATTTTCTCTAATGAGTTTATCTTAGTGTCTGGAAAAAACATTCATCGCTCACCATGACGAAATTCAGAATATCCCTACCGATAGCAGGCTGCGCAATTCTTCTACTTGCCTGCACTACTGCTCCGAAAGAAATCCAAACAACCAGAACTGGAGGAGTGTCCTCAGCTCACCCACTGGCAACAGCGGCAGGATTGAAGGTCTTGGGGAACGGAGGCAACGCCTACGATGCGGCGATAGCTGTAGCCTCAACGCTAAACGTAGTAGAACCTATGATGTCGGGACTGGGAGGGTATGGAACTATACTGGTCTATGACACCAAAGAAAAACAAGTACGGTTTCTCAACCCTAGCGGCAGGTTTCCTCTAAACACCAATACGGATTTGATGCGGGCACCTACACCCAATTTTATGAAGAACAGAGTTGGTCCAAAGTCTATTTCCACACCTGGCAATCTCAACGCATGGAAAGCAATGCACGAAGCATATGGAACCCTAGCATGGGACCAGCTCTTTGAGTCGGCCATTGACCATGCAGAAAATGGATTTCCAATTTCGCCTGCCTTAGAGCGATGGATCGGAATTGCGTTCGAGGATTTCTCTCCATACGCAAGGACTTTCTACGGACCTGAAGGTGAGCCATTGAAGCAAGGTGAAACGCTGATCCAGTCCGATCTTGCAGCAACCTATAAAAAAATCAAAATTAACGGCGTTGATTCTTTCTACAAGGGGGAAATCGCGCAAGCTATAGACAAGCAGATGAACGAGGTTGGGAGCTTTCTTTCATTAGAAGATCTTCAGAAGAATGAAGCAGAATGGTGGGAGCCATTAAAATTCAACTATAAGGGATTTGATGTGTACACCGCTTCTCTGCCGGCTAACTCATTTCCAGCGTTCGTCAACCTGGGAATCATGCAAGAATATCAGGACGAAAATCTGAAACACAATTCTGTGGACTACCTCCACCGATTTGCTGAGATGACAAAAGAATCCTACAAGTCCCGACTGGCCTACTCGTTCGATCCCGATATTCAAGATGCGCCCCTCGACAGCATTTTATCCGCTCCTGTCCTATCTGCAATGGCAGATCAGTTGGACAAGGAAAAGGCGACGGAGTTCGTTCCTCCCTTCTCTCCTAATAGTAAAAACACCACCCATTTCGTCGTGGTTGACAAATGGGGTAATATCGTAAGTGCTACTCAGACACTTGGGAATCTCTTTGGAAGCAGAGTCATGGTCGAAGGAACAGGAGTTTTCCTCAACAACTCGATGGCGTACGCAACCTATGAGCCAAAAGGCAATCCAATGGATGCATTTCCAGGAAGGCATAAACTATCCGGTGACTGCCCAGTAATCATAATGAAAGACGACCAACCCTGGGCAGCTCTTGGGTCGCCCGGTGGGCATACTATCACGCAGAATGTGCCGCAGATCATTTTCAATCTCATCGACTTCAACATGTCGATGCAGGAAGCCATCGATGCTCCAAAAATTTCCTTTGTTGAACCTGATTTGATTTTTGCCGACCGAACGCTGGACGACAGTCTCGTTTCTAATTTGGAAGCAAGAGGTCATAAGGTGCGTAAGGGAAGCATTGGCAATGCTCATGGAATTCGGATTTTGTACAACCAAGACGGATCGTACAAAGGCCTGGAAGCAGGAAGCGACCAGCGCGGAGAAGGAAGCGCAGCTATTGTGGGAATCGATTAACATCTAATAAAGACAAAACTATGCCCCATTTCGTCATTGATTGTTCATCAACGATCACACAGCAGCAAACGCCAAAAGTCATCATGGAGTCCGTGTTTGATACCGCATTCGCGACAGGTCTGTTTCTAAAGGAAGACATCAAAGTCAGAATCAATCCTTTTGCTCACTACCTTGTTGGGGGAGACAAGGAGGATTTTGTGCATGTTTTCGCCAACATTATGGAAGGAAGAAACACAGAACAAAAGAAGAATTTATCCGATCAGATCGTTAAGAAACTGAAATTCCTGTTTCCGGATGTTCCAATTATCTCCATCAATATCCGGGATTTCGAGAAGGCTACTTATTGCAACAAAACGATGGTTAGCTAAGGTCATCTCTAACTTTCTTGGCTTCCTCAGCAACCGTTTCATTGTAAATAAAATCATTCGGAGAGTTCAATTTTTCAAGTATTTTCGTGACCTATTGTTCGCACCTGATTGTGGCTTCCAAAAGAGGCCCTGCGAGGAAACGCTAAAACCTAAGTCCAAAGACCGTACATGATTTATCTGATTGTCTTTTTGAGCATACTTCTTATCGGCGTTGTACTCACTGCCGTTTGGATTAGAAGAAAAGGTCCAGCTACGAGCACTCTGATCAAATCGGGACTCAAGTATCGAATAAACGGCACTCCAAAAAAACTGGGAGATTTTAATGTTCGAAACAAAATCTATTTGATAAAGGAGGATGTCCTTGATGACTTCTATGATCTGATAAAGTACTCCGATTATATCCTTCAAAAACACAACATACCATATACTGCCGCATTTGGAACCTTACTTGGGACCATCCGTCACGGAGGTATCATGCCCTGGGACGATGATGCGGACATTTACGTCAACGTAGATAATTCCAAATACGACGAAATAGTTGAGTCAATCCGCGCCGAAATGAATAAGGACGGGTACGAGGTTAAAAAAAATTACAACGCTAACTATTATCAGCTAGCTAAAATCGATTCTAAGCTCCACTTTCCATACATAGATTGGTACAAATACTGGAACAGGTATGGCAATGACGATCTGCTATTTCCCATCAAAAGAGTTCCTTTTGAGGATTTTGAAATCAACATTCCCAACAAACCACTGGAATGCATTGATGTGATTTTCAATTCTACCGGGAAAAATGATCCACTAAATGACATTGTTCATGACGTTGTATTAAACAGATATTACTCGCTGTGGGTCGTGCAGCAGCTCAAGAAGCTTCCATGGCTGCATCATGCAATGGAGAAAATCACAAAGGTGTTTGTGAAAATATAGTACTAGGCTAGAATCTTTCTAATCGTCCTACCCTCCTTCAAATAGTTTTGAATACCAGACTCGTCTTCGTTGGCAAGTAGTTCTCGAAACTCAGCAATACGGTTTTGATATTTACCTAAACTTTCCAGGATTGCCTCACGGTTTTTCAAAAAAATAGGTGTCCACATTTCTGGTGAACTTTTGGCTAATCGGACCGTCGATTCAAATCCAGAACCAGCTAAGTCCAAAATTTTATTCTCATCCTCCTCCTTGTCCAACACCGTTCGGCTCAGGCCAAAAGAAATCACGTGACTCAGATGCGAGACATACGCCAGATGGATGTCATGCTCTTCAGCGGTAAGATAAGTCGTAGACATTCCCAATGCTTTGCACTGCTTTCTAAAGCCCTCAATAAAGGAAGGACTTGACTTTTCTTGCTCACAGACGATCATCACTTTGTCTTCAAACAGTGAGTCAAAGGCTGCGTCTGGGCCGCTATATTCCGTACCCGAGATTGGATGCGCAGCGATAAACTGCGATCGCTTGGGATGATCTTTTACTGCCACGCAAATCAATTTTTTCGTTGATCCAAAATCGATCAACACGTTGTTTTCCTCTAACTGATCAAGCAGGTCTGGCAACAAAACCTCAATGGTGTTTACTGGAACGGCTAAGAAATTCCAATCGCCTTTCTGTAGTGCATCAGAAGTAGAATCGCAGGCATGATCTATCAGTCCAAGGTCAAGTGCTCGATTCAGATGTCCCTTATTTTCATCCCATCCATAAATTTCGATGTCCTCGAATCTCTTCTTCAGAGAAAGTGCGTAGGATCCACCAATAAGGCCTAGTCCAATTATTGAGATTTTCATTGAGCAAAAAAAATTAAGTGGCAAAGGAAAAACAAAAACCCCGACTTGCACCGGGGTTTCTTTGTCATATGTCCATCTGAAATTTAGATACTTTTTCTCTCCACCCAATCGTCAACCAACCCTTCGAGAACATTCAATGGAACAGCTCCGCTGGTGAGCACCACCTCATGAAACTCTCGGATATCGAAATTCTCGCCAAGTTTCCCCTTTGCTCCTTCTCTCAACTCAAGAATTTTTAGCATGCCAATCTTATAAGCAGTAGCCTGCGACGGCATCACTATATGACGTTCTACCATTCGCTCGCAATCTCGATCGCTGCCAGCTGTATTGTTTTTGTAGTACGCAATTCCGTCCTCTCTTGTCCATTTTTTCAAGTGAATACCTGTATCCACCACCAATCGGCATGCACGCCAAAGTTCGGCAGCTAACCGTCCATAGTCCGAATATGGGTTACTATACATTCCCATTTCTTTTGGCACCAACTCGCTATACAACCCCCAGCCTTCTACGTACGCAGTGTACCCGCCAAATTTTCTAAACTTGGGAATTCCCTCTAACTCCTGCGCTATTGTTCGATCCATGTGATGACCAGGAAGTCCTTCATGATAGGCAAGAGCCTCCATGTCATACTTGGGCATATCTGCGGTATTCTCAAGATTGGCATAGTAGGTACCAGGTCGAGAACCATCAGGAGCGGGTGCCTGATAAAAGGCCTTCCCTGCAGAAGCTTCCCTGAAAGGTTCTACCCTTTTTACAATCATGTCTGCATTCGGCTTAGTAATAAACAATTCGTCAAGACGCGCCTTCATGTTATCAATCACAACCGTTGCACTGTCGATGTATGCTTGTTTGCCTTCATCAGTATTCGGGTAGAAGAATTGTTCGTCTTCCTTTAGGTAGGTAAAAAATGCTTGAAGATCACCATCAAACTCGACCTGCTTCATGATTTCTCTCATTTCATTGTGAATACGAGCAACCTCTTTTAAGCCAGTTTCATGAATTTGCTCAGCAGTTAGGTCTGTTGTTGTAGTTCGAGCAAGTGCCACGTTGTAGTACTCGTTTCCTTCAGGTAGTTTCCAAATTCCGTCATCGTCTGTTGCCTTCCCTTCTTGATCTTGCAGAAATGAGATTAGTTTGTTGTACGCAGGCAGCACTACATTTTTGAGAGCATCATCTGCGGCACTTTTGAAATCTGCTTTTATGCTTGCTGGAAGTTCAAGTGCGTCAACCTTTGCATAAAAGTCTGCCTGCAAAGTGCTTGGTTCACCTGATTCAAATGGTGCTCCTTTCACGATGTTTTGCGAAGCTTCAATAATTCTGGGGAACACAAATTTTGGAGGTACAATGCCTTTTTCCTCTCTGATCTTCAAATTGTCAATCAACTGGTCAAACAATTTCTCAACTCCGTTCAAACGCGCAACATAGGCTGCTGCATCACTTGAATCCGTCACTCTATGAATGTTTATCAGGAAAGAAGCCACCTGCGTGTGCGTCCCAAACATTTGATTCACAGGATAATTATGATGCCGATACTTATAGTCAGCAATCTGATTTTCTGCATTTTCTTTGAAAAGTTGGTAGCTTATTCTGGTTTGAAAATCCAACGCCTCTGGGTTGATCGAATCCTGAAGCACTTGAAGTTCTTGCTTCGTGATTTCCAATTCCTTGGCTCCATTCTCCTCCGAGAGATCACCCCATTTATCGTAGTCCTTCTTTATTCCTAGGTAACTTTGAAACATCGGAGATCGGTCCATCGATCCGTTGAAACTAGTTTCGAAAAAAGCGTTCGCTTTCTCAGATTCTGATTCGATCTCTGTTGCGGTGTAGGTTCTGGTTTCAGGGCCAGAACAACCATAAAAAAGAGCAACCGTCAGTGGTAGAATTATTTTTTTAAGATTCATGGTTAGTACGTTTTGTTAAATACTGGTTTGAATGAGCGTGCAAACTATGGATTTGTTACACTTTTCGGAAATCATTCTTACAGGAATGAACTTTCAAAACTACCTGCGGTACTTTATCTATTTTTAGCCCATGATTGTAAATCTGATTTCTGGTCCACGAAATATATCAACGGCGTTGATGTATTCTTTTGCTCAACGATCTGACACCAAAGTACTCGATGAACCATTTTACGGTCATTACCTTTTGAAAACAGATGTTGATCATCCAGGAAAGGCTGAATCGATTCAAAGTCAACATAAGGATCCTGCTGATGTCATTCAAATGATAGACGAGTTCCAAAATGACTTTGATGTGGTTTTTGTGAAGAACATGGCGCATCATCATGAAGTGCTCGATTTGGACTATCTGAAGGAGTACAAAAACGTATTTCTTATTCGAGACCCTAAGCAATTGATCGCATCGTTTGCTCAGGTAATCGAGCAGCCTACCATGCAAGACATAGGTTTGAAATTAGAAGCGGAGATGCTAGACTACGTCATTGAAAACACGAAGGAGGAACCCATTGTGCTGGATTCCAATACTATTTTGACCGATCCAGAAACTGGACTAAAAAAACTCTGTGAGCGATTAGGTATTCCCTTTGAAACTTCCATGCTCTCATGGGAGCAAGGAGCTATTCCGGAAGATGGTACTTGGGCTAAATATTGGTACAAGAACGTACATAATTCCACTGGATTTATGAAACAAAAGACAAGCGAACGTCCATTACCAGATCATTGCCAATCACTGTACGAAAATGCCTTGCCTTACTATGAAAAACTAGCTTCCCATACCAACTAATTTAAACTACCTCACCAGTTAACTATTCACTAGTCTATGCTACAGAAATACAATCCTAAAAATGAAAATATCCAGGTCTGGGTTGGAGACCAATTGTATCACCGAAATGAGGCCAAAGTATCCGTCTTTGACAGTTCTGTACAAGGTGGCGATACCGTTTGGGAGGGAGTTCGAGTTTACAAAGAAGGTCTGCTTCATTTAGATCGTCACATCAATCGGATGTTTGAGTCTGCGAAAGCCCTCGCTTTCGAGCATGTTCCCACAAGGGATTTCATAAAGGACGCAATCAAGCAAACGCTGCATGCAAACGGTCAAGATGAAAACACGCTTCTTCGATTGACACTTAGTCGTGGAGAGAAAATTACCTCGGGAATGGATCCAAGACTCAATCAAAAGGGGAGTTGCTTGATCGTTCTTGCTGAATGGAAACCACTGGTTTACGATAACACTTCAGGCATCAAAGTAATCACTTCTACCCAGCGGAGGAACGGACCACAATTCCTTGATTCAAAAATTCATCACAGCAATTTGCTCAACAACATTTTAGCAAAAATTCAAGCAAACATCGCTGGTGTCGATGCAGGAATCATGCTCGACGAACGTGGATTCGTTGCTGAGCTAAACGACACTAATTTGTTCATGGTTAAGAATGGAACACTGTTTACTCCTTTCGCGAACGCTTGCCTACATGGCATCACACGTGGATTCGTGCTCGAGCTCGCTCAGAAAAATGATATCCCAAATGAAGAGCGAAACTTAAGCCTGGTTGATTTCTACAATGCCGACGAAGTCTTTGCTACAGGAACCATGGGCGAGTTGACCCCTGTTCTGGAAATGGATGGACGAAAAATCGAAAACAAAAACGGAACTAGCTTGAGGAAAGAGCTCTCAGAATTCATGCGAGCCGCTAGAGTGAGTCATTGTGAAAAACTGTAAAATCAAGCAAAAAGGGCTGTCAATTTCTCGACAGCCCAAAAACTCCAATCGAAAATCAACTCCCTAGTTCAACCAGCTAGTAGATTTAGCGGGTGCCACATCCTTCATTCGCATGTAGATCGTCACTTTACCCTGCTCTCTTTGCAAGTGATGCTCAGCCATCATCAATCCCTCCATACGAGTAAGTTTCTGCCCAAACATGTCGATTTCTTCATCGTATCCCTGAATGTTTGGTAGCGTTTGAATCACGAAATCAAACGACTGCTCCAGATCAGCGATTACCGCATCCTTACCTTTGATATTTTCCAGCGTGTTTTTGTTTTTTGCATTGTTATCAACTCCTGCCAGGTAGCCGACAAAAAATCGATTAGAAGTCGTAATGTGTTTGATCTGATCTTCAAATGAACGAAGTCCCTCAACTGGAACGATACCGTAATGCTCCTCAGGCATTGCTTTGGCAGAATTAACAACCATGTTTTTCATGTTCTTCCACTCGAAAACGAGTCGATCCTTTTTAATGCTCTGAGCTGAAAGCAGAGACGTAGCAACTAGTGTTAACACCAGCGCGCATGCTAATTTTTTCATGTTAATAGATTTAGTGAAATGATATTTGCTCTGGTATACGGTCCCGATTTCTGCTCACTCATGAATATGATGCTGGAGGTAAGTGGTGATGCGGATGGTAAGGAGTTTGGTATAAGGACCTTTAAAGTGCTAATTTGAAGTGCAATAGACTAATGAATCCTAACTATACGACATACCGCGCACTGATTTTCATTCTAGGAATTTTAGGATCTATGTTCTTATTGGTACATCAAGACGCTGTGAATGTGATGTATCCGAGTGGTATCAACTCATTTTCAGGAATTTTCTATGGCTCCGCAGTTATCAGTCTAATTCTAGGAATTCTGCTTCCAGCTAAATCTTTAAGAGGAGGCCTAGTTACTTTGTTAGTAAGTCTACTATTTCTAATGTCAACGAGTTCTATTGTCGTAGGCCACTTTTTTGCATACAACATCAAAACAGATGAATTCATTCTTTACTTCTTACTAAGTTTCCTAACAGCTTTGGTTTACATTTTGCATGTCGTAATCCTTGGCAAACTCATCATCTTTAGATCTGGATTGGATCAAAAAAGGATCTTTCAGTTGATTCTAACGATGCTCGTTGGATTTCTGGTTGGGTACAGCCTTAAGCTGCTTTTCATTGAATCAATACATGTTTGGTACGGAATAGTGTCTCTCCTACTTTTGGCTTTCTATCTAACAAGAAAAGTTACCCACCCGATTCCGCAGGAATCTTCACTCTCTTGAAAAAAGAAGGTTAGAGAGATTTTTTAAAACTGTATCAAACTTCTCAACATTTCCTCAAAACATTGTTTTTTGCAATCCAGGTTCACTACGACTAAAAATTCGATTCTAATACCTGTATGCCGCCTTCCTCAACGCTTTCAATCCATTCAGAGGCTTCGGCGGATTTAGATAGCCGCCAAGGAATTTGTAAATCTTAAGACGAACCTCTTGTGCTTTTTTGGAGTCGATGCGATCGAAGGAGTGACCGCCTGGGATATCTTTATAGATTTCATACTCAAACTTCTTCCCTTCCGCCTTCAGTGATTTTATCAAATGCTCTACCTCCAGCACATTCACGTCTGCATCATTGGTGTTAGTATGAATCAACAGGGGTGTCTTCAGCTTGTGCGCTTGCCAGGCAGGTGAACGTTTGCGATATTCCTCCACATTTTCGTCTGCTGTTTTTCCTATATGGAAATCCGCGGAGTACAAGCCACGATAGCGATCGTTCTTATACCCCATTCTTGCTATCAGATCGCTCACAGGCACACCTGCATACGCAACCTTGTAATCTTCGGGATGCTCAAAAATGTTCATCAACGAAATCAACCCACCATGACTCCATCCAAAGATTCCAACTCTCGTAGCATCAACAATATCATAGTTTTCGACCATGTACTTCTTAGATGCATATACATCTTCCACTTCTAGCCCACCGTAGTCAATGGATTCGTAGAACCCTTTTCCATACCCAGTACTTCCACGATACTCTGCTGCAACCACAATGTACTGCTGAGCCATGAGCTCACGAATAATATGTGTATAGTAGGTATTGAAATTGCTGTGGACGCCACCATGCGGCAAAACAAGCAATGGGTACTTTTTATCAGGATCTATTCCCTTTGGAATGAATACATACGACTGAAACCGAAATGGATTTCCATAACCTTGGCGAGTTTTATTCTTCTCCACGCGATCAGCTTTGGGTGGACCAGTCAGGTACACTTTGTCAACAAAGGCGACATCCCCAATTTTGTCATACCACAACAGGTCATCCATCGATTTTTGAAGTCGATCAAAACTGTGTCTAAGGTTTGAAACCTGATTTCTTAGCTGCTCAACTTCTTCAGAAGTGTCCTGAGCAGATAGTGTGACAACTATTGAAATGAAAACAAGAAAGGTAGAAATGGATCGCATCGACGAGTGGGTTTGGTTACGTATTCTAAATTAAGCAATTAGAATAACAGCATCCACTTAGCGAGGCGAAACGTCTCTATCCGCCAATCACCACTTTTTCCATCACGTCATCCTCACGGATTTCGTCGATGACCTCAAGGCCGTCTACTACTTTGCCAAAGACTGTATGGTTACGATCCAAATGTGCGGTGTTTGTTCGACTGTGGCATACGAAAAACTGAGATCCACCTGTGTTTCTTCCAGCGTGCGCCATGGAAAGGACTCCACGATCGTGATACTGGTTTTCACCGTCCAGCTCACAATCAATTTGGTATCCTGGTCCTCCAGCGCCAGATCCTTCTGGGCATCCACCTTGAATCACAAAATCAGGAATTACTCGATGAAAAGTCAATCCATCATAGTAACCTTTCTCAGCAAGGTCAATAAAATTTTTAACAGTGTTGGGAGCATCGTTTTCGAAAAATTCGATTTTCATGACGCCTCTTCTGGTATGTATCTCTGCAGTCTTCATGAGCGCAAACTTATTTCGTTCCAATCAAAAACAACAAATTAGCAGCGATCATTCTTACAAGTGACTAAATCCAGAAGGTCTATTTTTGAATCCAATGATTGAAAAAATTAAGGAGCAAGAAAAAATCTCACTTCTGCTTGATCCCTCCGCCGAAAAAAGAGACGCATGGAACGAACAGGTGCTAAACCACACGAACCTGTTTCTTAATGAGTTGGAAAATGTAAATGCGTACTATCAAAACAAGGACCAAGGTGCAGGCATCTTAAATTATGACCTAAGCGAAGATCCAATGCCCCTGGATAAGGTCTTAAAGGGATTGAAATCGCACATTGAAGAAGATGGAATTAACGCAGCCTCAGGTGGCCACATGGGGTACATTCCCGGTGGTGGGTTATATCCCTCTGCACTTGGAGATTTCCTTGCGGCAATCAGCAACAAGTACGCTGGCATCTTTTTTCCAGCACCAGGAGCTGTTCGCCTGGAAAACATGTTGCTACGTTGGATGGCAAAACTCATGGGATTTCCAGCTAACGCAGTTGGCAATCTAACCTCTGGAGGATCTATTTCTAATCTAATCGCAGTTGTCACAGCACGAGAAGCCGTCGGAGTCAAAGCCAAAGACTTTGATAAACTTGTTGTTTATCTGTCCGCACAAGCACATCATTCGCTTCAAAAAGCACTTCGCATAGCTGGACTTGGTGAGGCGCAGTTGCGCTACATTTCAATGGATAGCCAACTCAAAATTGAGGTAACGGAGTTGGAGAAAGCAATTGTCGCGGATCAAAAAAATGGATTGATCCCTTTTATGATCAATGCATCGATGGGAACAACCAACACCGGAACGGTCGACCCTATTTCGCAAATGGCGGACATCGCAGAGCAACACAAAATTTGGTTTCATGTGGATGCAGCCTATGGTGGTTTCTTCAAATTGCTACCCGAGCTTGAAGAAGAATTTGAAGGTACCGAAAAAGCAGATTCGATTTCGCTCGATCCTCATAAAAGTCTATTCCTCCCCTTCGGTACTGGTGCCATTCTGATCAAGAACAAGAAAGCACTATACAAAGCACATCAGTATACCGCCGATTATTTACAAGATCTGATTGACGTAGAAGAAGAGGTAAACTCAGCTGATGTCTCACCAGAATTAACCAAGCACTTTCGCGGTTTAAGGGTTTGGCTACCGCTCAAACTTTTTGGCATCAAACCTTTCAGAGCGGCTTTGAGGGAGAAGTTGCTACTGGCGCAGTATTTTCATCTGGAGATTCAAAAAATAGCAGGCTTCGAAGTAGGACCCAAACCGAATCTTTCTGTTGCAATTTTCAGGTTCGTTCCCGAAAATGGAGAGGCAAATTCTTTCAATCAGAAGTTGATAAAGGCCATTCAAGACGATGGCAGAATCTTCCTATCCTCAACTTCGATCGACGACATTTTTTGGATTCGCGTAGCTGTATTGTTCTTCCGCACACACTTGAGGGAGCTGGATTTGCTTCTGGAAATTATAAAGAAAGAGACCGAAGCTATCTCATCCGTTAGATAGCGTAACCATTAATACATTCTTCGTCTGATCGGTGATTTTAAAAAGCTCAGAGATCTGATGTTCTACAAGCCACACAATTTCATCCTGAAATAGAAGAACCATTACCTCATCTTTTTTCGCAAGCGGCGTCTTTGAGTCTATTAGGCAGTCGCTGACTTTCTTCGTCCCACCAAGACCAAGCGGCGTAAAACGATCTCCGTTTCTCCACTTCCTGAGCTTCATGGGAAACTGGACTTTGTCAGCATCGAGATACACCTGATTGCTGTTTGCAAAGCTCAGATCAACGATAGATCGATCAGCAGTGGAAATGGTAAGTTTTTTGTCGCCGAAAATAAAATCACCAGGCGCATCAATGACACATTCCTGATCAAGTTCGCTTTGCAGCTCTTTGATGAAAAGTGATGTTCTATCCATGGTCAACTCAAAATTTCCAGCGTAGAACTGTTTACCAGACTTCTCCAGTGCTTCGAATATTTCTTTCGCAGTTACGTAGTTAAACCCAAATTCCGCAAGGATCTCACTAAGAATTAAAAAATCAGTTCGAGTCTGTACCCATTCAAGCTTCAATTCCCTCGTTGAATTTCCAGCAACAAGATTGTCCTTTTTTACTTCATCAACGTTCTGTTGAATAATCCTATTTGCAAGGCCTAACCTATCCGAGGTATTTCGAAAGGTTTCCACGAGCGAAGGGTTGAGTTTCTCCATCTCAGGGATTACCGCATGACGCAATGAATTCCGATTATAATCCGTTTTTCTATTGGACGAATCTTCTCTCCATTTTAATGAATGATCTGCTGCGTACTTTTTCAACTGTTCTTTGGAAGCAAAGAGCAACGGACGAATCACTTTTTCGGTTTTGGTCCTTATACCCAAAATTCCTTTGATACCTGTCCCACGACTTAGGTTGATTAGAAGTGTTTCCAAAGAATCATTTAGGTGGTGCGCTGTTGCTATCGTCGAGTAGCCCTCTTTCTCAACAAGCTCATCAAACCATTGGTATCGTGTATTTCTGGCATTGAGTTGGGTAGATCCTTTTGCAAGCTCGAAACGCTTGGAATGGAATTTCACATCGTTCGTATTCGCCCAATTCTTCACAAAAACCTCATCACCATCAGACTCCTCACCTCTCAAATTGAAGTTGCAATGGGCAATACTGAAGTTCCAAGGTGATTTTGAAAACATGTCTGCCATCACCATAGAATCTAAACCACCACTTACCGCTAACAAAACATGGTCGTCCTCACGCAAAAGTTCTTCTGCCTTAACAAATTCGTGGAACTGTTTTTGTAAAGAGTGCATCAACGTAAGTTACCTTTGCTACAAATGCGAGAAATCAAACATCTCATCTTTTTTTTCTTCATCTTTCTACCATTTATTTTGATGGGACAGAAGAATGAGAGAATTCAGTACAAAGCTGATGAATTGTTTGAATTTCGCGAAAATGGTCAAAAAATGAGAAAGTTGACCGGAAATGTAGTTTTTGCGCAGGAAGGCACCACCATGTACTGCGACAGTTCTCTATACCATGTGAAAGAGAACCTCATGGAGGCTTTTGGTCATGTGAAGATTGTTGATGACTCGGTGGTTATCACCGCCAAATCGTTGATATATGATGGGAAAGAGAAAACGGCTAAGCTGCGCGAAAACGTGGTTTACACGAAAGGAGAGCAGCAGCTATTCACAGATTTCCTCGACTACAACACGGATACCGAGATTGCCAATTATTTCAACAACGGAGAGCTTAGAGACAGCACAAACACACTAACGAGCGAGATAGGGTTTTTGTACTCCAAGGAGAACTACGCACTGTTCCGAATAGGTGTGAATTTGGTAGCACCAGATTATATTCTAAAATCAGACACACTCAGATATCAAACAGAAACCAAAATTGCCATTACGGAGGGTAAAACCGTGATAGAAACGGACGATGGCACTGTTTTGCATGCAAAAGGAGGTGAGTTCAGGACAGAACAAGATCAATCAGAATTCATTGTCGGTAACATCGAAACAGAGGATTACTACCTTGAAGGCGATGAGCTTTTCTTCGACGATCTTAGGCAATTTTATACGGCAAAGGGTAACGTAAAGCTGACTGCTAAAAATGACGATGTAATCTTGTATGGTGATGATGGATTCATGGATGAAGCAGGGAACATCAGTAAAATTTACGGTCACGCGCTGATGAAACGTATGTTGGAGCGGGACACTTTTTACATTACCGCCGACACCTTGGTTTCCATCGACAGTGAGTATGACTCAGTAAAGAGAGTACTTGCATATCATGATGTGAAATTGTGGAAATCCAATCTTCAAGGCATTGCAGACTCTGCATCCTACTTTCTCTCGGACTCGCTCATTTATCTGTATCAAGATCCTGTCATCTGGAATAATGACAATCAAATCGAAGGAGATACAATATCAATAGTTATGTCAGAAGATCAGATAGAGACAATGGAGATTCTTCAGCGAGCATTTCTCATTGGTCTCGATACCATTGGAAATTATAATCAAATCAAAGGTCGCACGATGAAGGCCTCCTTTATAGGAGGAGTTATTGATAAGATAGATGTAAATGGGAATGGCGAGGCATTGTACTATGTGCTTGATGACTCTGACCCAGCAAACACCACTATGATGGGAATGAATCACATCCTTTGTAGCGATATGACCATGCGATTCAAGAACGAGGAATTAAATAATATAAGCTTCTATAAGAAGCCTGATGCAAAATTCATACCTCCCCATGAACTAACAAAAGATGTGCAGGAGTTAAAAGGGTTCCTTTGGCGAGGCGACTTGCGACCTACCTTTGAAGAAGTTGTTCATCATGTCGAACGTCCTGTCTCCACTGAGCCGACCGAAGAGCCTAAGCCTCAGAAGCTTATTCCATCAGTACAGCTTAATACAGTCGAGGGAGTTTCCGAAAAGGAAAAAAAACTGTTAAAAAAGACTAAAGTCAAACAAGAATGACTGGGGCTTTGTTTCCGTTTCATTGTTAAACAAGTAATTTTGCGACCGATTTTGACAACTATGCGGGGAATACGAGTATCCATCATTTTCATTTTAGCAATCACACTTTTTGGGTGTAGCAAGTTCCGAAAAATTCAGAAAAGTCCGGATTGGAAGGTGAAGTATGAGGCAGCGCTACAATACTATGAAGATGAAAAATACAACAAGACTACCGTTCTTTTAGAGGAAATTCTACCCATCATTCGTGGAACTGCCGAAGCAGAACTCGGTAATTTCTACTTCGCATATGCCTACTACAATCAAAAGCAATACATTCTCAGTGCTCATCACTTTGAGGAGTTTGTGACCATCTACGGTCGAAGTGAATACGTTTTGGAAGCTTCCTACATGCATGCATACTCTCTCTATCTGCAGTCTCCAGAATATCAGCTGGATCAGACAAGCACCTACGAGGCAATCGCAGCGATGCAGAATTTTATCAACAAATATCCCACCACTGAATATGCCTCAGATGCAGACAAAGTCATTGATGAGCTACAGGTGAAGTTGGAAACCAAGGCTTACAATACGGCGAAACTCTATCACAAACTGAGACGTTATAAGTCAGCACTAGTCGCTTTCGACAACTTCA
This sequence comes from Cyclobacteriaceae bacterium, assembly GCA_039986395.1. GTDB lineage: Bacteria > Bacteroidota > Bacteroidia > Cytophagales > Cyclobacteriaceae > Ekhidna. The sequence continues at coordinate 7,656 of JBDWQX010000115.1, read as the reverse complement.
AAGACGACTATCCTGACTCCGATTTTAACGAGGAAATATCCTTCCTCAACATTGAAACATCCTTTGACCTTGCGGAAGCAAGTATCGTAACAAGACAAGAGGAACGGTACAGAAGTACCGTCGCATTTTATGAAGAATTTGTTGACAAGTACCCGACCAGTGAATTCTTAGGGGATGCGGAAAAGATTTATGCTAAAAGCATAGAAGAAATAACTAAATTTGCGGATTCAAAATAAATAAGCATACTATGCATCATTCAACAGCGGCTTTAGTCACAAGAGACAACAAGGATATTGCAGAACCAACTGGAAATATCTACGAGTCAATTGCGATTATCGGGAAAAGAGCAAGACAAATTAGCTCCAATCAAAAAGAAGAGCTTAACGGTAAACTGGCCGAATTTGCTTCCTCTGTAGATAATCTTGAAGAGATCTTCGAAAACAGAGAGCAAATTGAAATCTCTAAGTTTTACGAAAGAATGCCTAAGCCATCTTCTACAGCGACTGATCAGTTTCTTAATGATGAGTTGAATTTCCGGCTTCCTGAAGTCAAAGAAGAAGATACTGAGTCAGAACTTTAATTATCACTTTCCCATGTTAGAGGGAAAAAAGATATTATTAGCGGTTTGCGGGTCCATTGCGGCTTACAAGACCGCTTTTTTTGTGCGTTTGCTTGTAAAAGAAAAGGCAGATGTAAAAGTCATCATGACTGAGAGCGCGAAGGATTTCATTACACCTCTCACCCTTGCCACCCTTTCTAAAAATCCTGTATACTCAGAATATTTCGAGAAAAAGTCTGGCGAGTGGAATAATCATGTAGAGCTAGGTCTCTGGGCTGACTTAATGATTGTAGCACCACTTAGTGCTAATACGCTAGGAAAAATGGCCAATGGAATCTGTGACAACCTTTTACTAGCAACGTACCTATCTGCCAAATGCCCAGTATTGGTAGCTCCGGCTATGGATCTTGATATGTACAAGCATCCATCGACGATTGCAAACCTGAATAGGTTAAAATCTTACGGTAACGAAATCATTGACGCAACGGATGGAGAGCTGGCAAGTGGACTCGTTGGTCAAGGAAGAATGGCAGAACCTGAAGATCTACTTGAAATAGTAAAAAAAAAGCTTGCAAATAGCCAAGCGCTAAAAGGTAAAAAGGTCATTATCACCTCTGGTCCGACGCATGAGGCAATTGACCCAGTACGTTTTATCGGAAATCATTCGTCTGGCAAAATGGGAGTCGCGTTGTCGGATGCCTTCAGAAATGCTGGCGCTGACGTTCTAGTTATTTCAGGGCCATCTCAATACACTCCCGAAAATGTAGAGCTCATCAGCGTACAATCAGCGGAAGAAATGCTTGCAGAAACAGAAAAGAGATACGCAGCATGTGATATTGCAGTTTTTGCAGCAGCTGTTGCGGATTACCGTCCCGCCAACCCTAGCCAGGAAAAGATCAAGAAAAAAGAGAATTCGCTTGAGATTAGCCTGCTCAAAAATCCTGATATAGCCTACGAGCTCGGTAAGAAGAAAAAAGGACAGTTCACTATTGGTTTTGCCTTAGAAACAAACAAGGAAGCCACACACGCGAAAGAAAAACTTGAAAAGAAGAATTTCGATCTTATCGTCCTGAACTCACTAAATGACTCTGGGGCAGGATTTCAGAAAGACACGAACAAGGTTACCTTTTTTGACAAGAACAATAAGGAAGTCAAATTTGAGTTGAAGAGTAAAAAGGAAGTTGCTGCTGATATAGTAGATTACACAATTCAACACCTCAAATGAGAATTGCATTTTTTTTAGTTTTTGCCATTCTGACTCCTCGATTATTCGCGCAGGAGCTCAATTGTCGCGTGGTTGTAAATGCACAACAAGTTCAGACCACCGAACGCGCGGTATTCCAAGACATGGAAACCGAGTTTGCTCAGTTTCTAAACAACACAAAATGGACCTCTGATACCTTCGATGAGGAGGAAGTCATCAATTGTAACCTGATCATCAACATCAATGAAATGCCAAGCATCGGCGTTTTTGAGGCAACAGTGCAGGTACTTTCGAGCAGACCGATCCACGGGACCAATTATGAAAGCGTCCTCCTCAATTTTGCTGATCGGGATTGGACTTTTGAATTCGTTCAATCACAACCACTGCGCTTCAATGAAAATACATTTACGAGTAACATAACTTCACTCCTAGCCTACTATGCCAATGTTATTATTGGCCTAGACTACGATTCCTTTTCCGAGCTAGGTGGTGATCCTTACTACGAGAAGGCCTTCAATATTGTGAACAATGCACAGCAGTCCAGCTTCACAGGGTGGCAACAATTCAACAGTATTAGAAATAGATACTGGCTTATTGAAAATCTTCGAAATCCGCAGTTAGAAGGAATTAGAACCGCACTGTACACATACCATAGAAATGGGCTGGATATCATGGCTGATCAAAAAGACCAGGCAGAGGGTAACATTCTCAGTGCCTTATCAGATGTTCAAAAAGCGAATCGCTCACGTCCAAGGTCGATTCTCACCATTACATTCATGGATGCTAAATCCAGTGAACTCACACAGTTATTTGGCGAAACAAGCCTTGCAAAACGACGGCAGGCATATAATCTTCTAAATAGTATCGATCCGTCAAGATCGGACGATTATCGTGTGCTCATTGAGTAGACTCTGAATATCTTTGCTGACCCTTTTTCGGAGATTCAGCGAATGATTACATCCCTTCACATAAAAAACTACGCCTTGATAGAGGAACTTGAGATGAACCCATCATCCAAGCTCAATATCATTACTGGTGAGACTGGAGCAGGAAAATCAATTATGCTTGGTGCTGTTGGACTACTACTTGGTAATAGAGCCGACACCAAAGTTCTTCTCAATAAAGATCAAAAGTGTATTGTGGAAGGCACGTTCGATTTATCTCAGTATAAGTTAAAAGCAATTTTCGAAGAAGAAGATCTTGACTATGAAAAGGAATGTGTCATTCGGCGAGAAATCACTGCAAACGGCAAATCGCGTGCGTTCATCAATGATACACCAGCCACACTCAGTGCATTGAAAAATATTGGTGAATTCCTCATGGATGTTCATTCTCAACATGAATCGCTAAGTCTCGGAGCGAACAAATATCAACTTGAAGTACTGGATGCCTTTGCAGGGCATCACGAGTTAGTGGCAACGTACCACAAAGATTTCGCGTCATTTACCTCCATCAAGAAATCGTATACAGACTTACTAGAATTAGCCCAAAAGGGAGCAGAGGATTTAGACTACAAGAAGTTCTTACTAGAAGAGTTAAACCAAATACCTCTTGATCAATTAAATCAAGAAGAGATTGAAAAAGAGTTAGAAATTTTAGAAAATGCAGAGGAAATTAAACTCAAGCTTTCTCAGTCCATTCACTTACTTGATGATTCCGAGATTGCTATTCTTCAGCAACTTACAGAGGTGAAACTAGCGTTATCTTCCATTGCAGACTTCTCCAAACCTTTGGCAGACCTCAACGAGCGAATAGAGAGTTCGGCAATTGAGCTTCAGGATATCTTCAGTGAGTTACAATTAAATCAGGATAGGATTGAGCATGATCCAGCAAGAATTCAAGAGTTAAAAGAGCAGCTTGACCTACTCTATCGCCTTCAAAAGAAGCATAGCATACATACAGTCGAAGAACTGATCGAACTTAGAAATAATTTAGATGAGAGCCTTTCCAAAGTGGCCAATCTGGATAGTGAGATACAGAAAGCAAAATTAGCACTTGAGAAAGTGGAAAAGAAAATGACTGGCTCTGGCGACAAGCTCTCGGAGTCAAGAAAACTTTTTGCTCTCAACTTCTCAGATGAAATCGAGAAAATCATCAAAAATATTGGCATCGAAAATGGCACAGTGGAGATTCAAGTCAAACCCTCGGAGCCTGGCACAACTGGTCTCGACCAAGTAGATATGCTCTTCAGTGCCAACAAAGGAATCAAACCGCAAGAGCTGAAAGAAGTAGCATCAGGCGGAGAATTTTCGCGTCTTATTTTCGCTATTAAATACCTCATCGCAGACAAAACATCACTTCCAACAATCATTTTTGATGAGATCGATACAGGGGTTTCTGGTCAAGTAGCACTTCAAATGATTCAGATGATGAAAGAAATGGCCAAGAACCATCAGGTCATTAGCATCAGCCACTTACCGCAGTTTGCTGCAGGGGGCGACGCGCACTATTTCGTTTACAAAGATCATAGCACCGATCGTACCGTAAGCAAAATTAAGAAGCTCGAAAACGAAGATCGTATCATTGAAATTGCTAAAATGATAGGTGGGGAAAACCCAGCAAATGCGGCGATGGAAAGCGCAAAGGAGTTGCTTCAAATTGGCTAATTTTGGCCAGTTTTAAAATCATGATGTAGCAGATACATCCCCCTTAGCCCCCTTCAAAGGGGGATTGTCCTCTTGAGGGGACCATAGGGTGTTTTAATTAACCTAACAACGATAACATTATCATGGCATACGATTTATTAAAAGGAAAAAGAGGAATCATATTCGGCGCTCTGGACAACAGTTCGATAGCATGGAAAGTAGCAGAAAAAGCGCACGAAGAAGGAGCAACATTTACGTTGAGTAATGCTCCGATTGCCATGAGAATGGGCGAGATCAACAAACTTGGTGAGCAATGCGGAGCAGAAATTATTCCTGCTGATGCAACGTCCATTGAGGATCTTGAAAACCTAATAAATAAGTCAACCGAAGTTCTCGGCGGAAAAATCGATTTCATTCTCCACTCCATCGGAATGAGCCCGAACGTAAGAAAAGGCCGTGACTATGGAGATTTAAACTACGATTGGTTCCAGAAGTCATTGGACGTTTCAGCACTTTCCTTTCACAAGGTGATGCAAACTGCTGAAAAACTTGATGCCATGAACGAGTGGGGCTCTATCCTGGCGTTATCCTATATCGCAGCACAGAGAACATTCCCAGACTACTCCGATATGGCACAGGCCAAAGCAGTGCTCGAATCAATTGCCAGGAGTTATGGGTATCGAATGGGCAGATCTAAAAAGGTCAGAGTAAATACCATTTCACAATCGCCAACAATGACCACCGCGGGTTCTGGTGTACCAGGTTTCGATCTGTTTTTTAAGTACGGTCAGGACATGTCACCATTAGGAAATGCAGATGGCGAAAGTTGTGCTGAATACTGTGTTGCTATGTTCTCAGATCTTACGCGAATGGTGACCATGCAAAACCTAATGCACGATGGCGGCTTCTCCACCTCAGGAATCACACATGAAATATTAGAGCAACTTAAATAGCCATTTACTGTTGGCTTTTGCTTTTAACTTAGTCAACTGCTAATGGTCAAAGGCCAATGCTAACCTTCCCAAACGCAAAAGTTAATCTTGGACTTCATGTTCTGGCAAAGCGTGAAGATGGTTATCACAACCTGGAAAGCTGCTTCTACCCTATTCTCTGGAGAGATTCTTTGGAAATTATAACCGCTAAGAAGTTCAGCTTTGAATCCTATGGTTTGAAGATCCCTGGAAGCGTATCTGAAAACCTTTGTGTAAAAGCTTATGAGCTAATCAAGGCTGATTTTGACATTTCTGCAGTTGAAATTCATCTACTCAAGTCCATTCCTATGGGTGCTGGGCTTGGAGGTGGATCTGCTGATGGGGCATTCACGCTGAAATTGCTAAACGAACATTTTAAGCTTGAAATTTCCATTTCCAAATTGCAAGAGTATGCGTTACAGTTAGGCAGCGACTGTCCATTTTTTATCGCAAACAAACCTGTAATTGCAAAAGGCAGAGGTGAAGTTTTCGAGAAAGTCAACCTTGACCTAACCGACTATTATCTGGCTATCAAGAATCCAGAGGTTCACATTTCAACTAAAGAAGCTTTTTCAAATATCTCTCCAGCGACACCCAAGCTGCCTATATCCGAAATCTTAGAACTCCCAATAAGTGAATGGAGCAAAAACCTAGTCAACAACTTTGAAACATCTGTTTTTCCGAATCATCCAGAGATAGCAAGACTGAAAGACGACATGTATTCCGCTGGGGCATTGTATGCCTCCATGACCGGAACGGGATCGACCGTCTATGGAATTTTCAGAGAAAAACCGCAAAATTCTGACTGGATGGTATTGGAGATGTAACTTGTATAACCATGAAACATCTAACCTCACTCCTTCTCATAGTCATCAGTTTTTCAACAGCCTACCCGCAATCAAAGGCGATTTACTTTGGGAAGGTAATCGATGGTAACGGTGCAGAAATAGACGATGCAGTTGTGCTTATTGATGGGAGCGAAATCACAGCGGTAGGCGCAGAAAAAGATGTTGAAGTTCCTGCAAATACCATCAAATTAGACTTGCGGGCTTACACTGCAATACCAGGTTTGATCGATGCCCATACACATGTGACCTACTATTGGGATGAAGCTCCTGAAACAAAACCGTGGGAGCAACTAGGAACGTTGGGCACTGCTGTGACTGTTTTTCTTGCCAGAAACAATGCAATAAGAGCTTTGGAAACGGGTGTTACTACCATTAGAGATTTAGGTTCATTTAATGATATGGATTTTTCCATGCGCGAGTTGACCAGTCGAGGAGAAATGATTGGACCTCGAATGTTTGTCTCAGGTCGTGGGTTGAGTATTCGACGAACTAAGGGAGTCGAGGCAGTGGAGAAGTTTGCCATTGAACAGTTGGACGCAGGCGCCGATTGGATCAAAATGTATGGATCCACTGGTAGTGGAAATGACGTGACAGGCGAACAAACATTTTCCTATCAAGAAATGAAAGCCGCGGTTGATGTTGCGCAAAAAGCGGGTAAGCGAATCTCGATTCATTCTTACGGTCCCGATGGTGCTCGAGATGCTGTGAAGGCAGGCACCAACACCCTTGAACACGCCACAGACGTGGATGATGAGACACTGGCAGAAATGGCTAGAAAGAATGTCATCTATGTGCCGACAGTCGATCACAATCGGTATTACGTCGATCACAAAGACGAATACGGATACACGGACGAAGACGTAACAAACTTGAACGACTACATCGGCCGAAATCTGGAAACAGTGAAGAAGGCAATCAAAGCAAACGTGAAAATCGCCATGGGCTCTGATGCAGTATTCACGGGATTTGGTGAAAACACAAGGGAACTTAGGTGGTTCGTCAAAGCCGGAATGACACCTGCGCAAGCATTAGAAACCGCAACAACCATTGGTGCTGAAATGCTTGGGATGGAAGACAAACTTGGTGCAATTGCACCTGGATATTTTGCAGATCTTGTTGCCCTTGAAGGTAATCCGTTGGAAGATATCGAGGTTGTCATCAACAATGTTAAATGGGTTATGAAATCCGGCGAAGTTGTAGTTGATAAAACTGATGGCGGCAACTAGAGCATTCACTTTTTATCTTACAAAAAATATGCTGATTGTATGAAATATACCCTCCCCATACTCCTGTTCACAGTTCTAGTCAGTGCCTGCCAGCCTCCAATTGATCTCCTAGATGTAGGCATTCCGTTAAAAATGGCAGAATACAGAAAGCAACAAGTTTCAGATGTAGTCTATAACCTCTCCTTTGACATACCTGGAGAAAAGGAAAAGGCTATTCCCACAGTTTTAAACCTGTCATTGAAAATAACAGACCTGCAACAACC
>JBDWQX010000114.1:0-7356 GCA_039986395.1 Cyclobacteriaceae bacterium | reverse complement strand
AGATATCCAACAGCAAGTAATTGATTTGGAGGAAGCCTTGACTAAACTCAAGCCAGATGCAGATCGGGAAAAACTTGAACTTGAGGAAATGGAAATTAAAGTAAACACCTTGAGAGAAGAGGCGACTACTCTTCAAGATTTGCTTGATTCTAAATCTGTCATTTTCAATGAGCAAAATGTTTTCTTTCATCAGAAACAAAATACAATCAACAGTTTTCAACAGGAGATTTCATATAAGAAAGAAGCCTTTGAAAACAGTAAGCTCCGAATCGAGCGCAACAGAGAAGACCTTGAAGCGACATCTCAAAATCTCAACGAGCTTGTAAAGAAGAGTACAGAAAACGATGATGAACTCGTTGGTATGTATGAAGAAAAAGAATCCCTTGAATCGGCCGTCAACGAGGCAGAAAAATTGTACTACGAAGGAAGGGCTCTGATCGATGAGGAAGAGAAAAATCTCCGAGAAACACAGCGTCAGCGTGAGGGAATAGATCACGCCTTGATGGAGTGGCAAAACAAATTGAACGAGGCGAAGATGGGGCTCAACTCTGTAAAAGATCGACTCTCGGTGGAATTTAGCATTGACTTGGAAAAGATTAGTGAAGAGCAAATTGAGCCTTACAAGAAGTTCTCTGAGGAAGACCTTCAAAACAAAGTTGAAAAGCTCCGGAACCGTATAGAAAACATGGGGCCAATAAACCCAATGGCCATGGAGGCCTTCGATGAGATTCAGGAGAGGCATACTTTTATTTCTGTGCAGAAGGAGGATCTGCTCAAAGCGAAAGAATCACTACTTGCCACCATCAGTGAGATTGATGAAGTAGCAAGAGAAACCTTCATGGAAGCGTTTGATAAAATCAAACACAATTTCATTAACGTTTTCAGAACACTGTTTACGGAGGAAGACGATTGTGATCTCACCCTGTCCGATCCCGAAAACCCCTTAGAAAGTGCAATAGAAATTATTGCAAAACCAAAAGGCAAGCGCCCGTTAACAATTAATCAATTGTCTGGAGGAGAAAAAACCCTCACAGCAACTTCCCTATTGTTTTCTATCTACTTACTCAAACCAGCTCCGTTCTGTATCTTCGATGAGGTAGATGCCCCGCTCGACGATGCGAACATTGATAAGTTTAACGATATCATCAGGAAATTTTCTAAAGATTCCCAGTTTATCATCGTGACACACAACAAGCGATCCATGTCTAGTACAGATGTGATCTACGGTGTTACGATGCAAGAACAAGGTGTTTCCAAGGTCATACCCGTTGATCTCAGAGAACTCGTGTAACTGGTTTGAAAATTGAGAATTAGAAATATCGCCCTTTCCTTACTCCTACTTTCAGGATGTTCCTCGAAAGAGAACTCGTCCGATGCTAGGCGTGTAGCAGACGATACACCCACTTTTCAAGCGTCTTTTGATTACAAGCCTGAGACACCTCGGAATGGAAAACTTCTGGGAATTATAGAGCTAGGCTACTCCGGATTTAATTCTTTTATCGTTAGAATGGACAATCAAGATCGCTGGTCATTGGAGAAAGTCACCTATGACGAAAGTTATGTGGGTGATGGTAGTATCACCTTCGATTACGTTCTTTCAGAAATTCAGAAATTTAGATCAGAAATGATTGAGTATGGTGTCAGCAACCATGACATCAATTTTGTCGCCAGTTCAAGCGCAATCCGTAATCAAAAAGTTGTTGATATCACAGAACAGTTGCGTAGTCTCAACATCGGTATTATCACTGTAAGTGCCACCCAAGAAGGCATATATGCATTTGATGCAACGATTCCGAAAGAATTGAAAGAAGATGCATTTATGGTTGATATGGGTTCGGGCAACACCAAGGTTTCATGGATGGAAGGCAGCGAGGTAAAAACCTTGGAAACTTTCGGATCTCGCTATCATGAAATCGGAACCTCAGATCAAGATGCAAGAATCGGTATCAAAGACGCTGTTGCCCAGGTTCCTAGCAGGAACAGAAATCTCTGTTTCATGGTTGGCAAAATCCCATTCTTGCTAGCCACAAAAACGAACAATAGATCCACGCGATACACCGTCCTGGAATCCCCAAGTGCATACAGCTTTACTGATGAGCAGTCTCAAGCAGGGTTAAACCTATATGATGCGCTTTGGGAGGAATCAACAATATCTTACGTTTTTGATTGGGATTCAAACTATTCCATCGGAGTATTAATGAATGTCAACTAAAAAAACCGCATGATCACATGCGGCCTCTTCTAAGTTCATTAAGTAGCACCCTTATTAATTTTCTCTCTTGCTGCGTCTAATCCTGTCTCGGGTCTTTTCCATTACTCGCTCCAAACGTTCTCTAGCATCATCATCCAATTCGTCCAAATCGATAATGATTCTTTCGCCATCAAAATCAAAGTCATGATCGAAATCAAAATCGAAATCGAAATCAAAATCTGGATCAATGTCGATGTCTAAGTCAAAATCATCGTCAAAATCAAAGTCGAAGTCAAAGTCGAAGTTGTCTAGATCGCCTAGTGCGGAAAGTGCAGACAATTCTGAAAGAGAAGACAGACTTGATAAGCCAGAAAGTCCCTCTAACCCTTCCAATCCACTAAGAGCATCTATAACAACTCCATTCACAATTACTGTGATATCATCGTCACTAGATCCTCCACCGATTCTTTTTAGTCCTTTCTTTTTATCGTCTGAATCCTGCGACAAAGCCGGGAGGCAGATGACTACTGACAGTAAAGTGAGTATGATTAGTTTTTTCATATCAGATATGTTGTTTAGTAACATACTTGCCTAGCGCAAGAAGGTTACAACATAATGATAAAGAAAGCGGAGAAATAGTTGCAGCTTGACAGGAATATTTGAGCAAAGTGAGGGAAAATCAACTGAATTATGAGAATTCCCATTGGGTCTGAACCTTGCTCTTGACCTTTATAACCCCACTCATTGAGACGTACTGACGGTTATCAGGACATCTGAGATTGTCCTCAGCCAATTCCACTAGTACCTTAGAAACGTGTTTTTTATCGAATGCACCCATTGGTTCTTATTTATTTGTATCAAATTCATCTAGGAGGAAATTCATTGAATGATCTCTTAAAGTCAATACCCACTTTTGGGTAATCTCCCAGACTATGTTTGTTTAACGTTCTCCAAACGTAAATAGATATCAAAAAAGACAAATTATTCTTAATAAAAGACAATTTCAGATGACCGACCTTGTTTGTTCGACAAAAGGCCACACACAACCGAATAAATTGCACTGACAAATAGTCCAGCCTAAACATAAGGCTTAACAGCTTCACTAAGTTTTGGTAGTACTTCACCTGCAAACCACTCATTCTTTTTTACCCAATAGCGATTGCGAGGGGAAGGATGCGGCAAGGGAAGAAATTCTGGGTGAAACTCTTCGTGAGCTCTCACTGTTTCAGTCAAATTTGACTTGAAAGATTTGCCCAAGTAATACTTCTGAGCATACTGTCCGATGAGCAAGGTAAGTTTTACTCCATCAAACATTTTCAACATTTTCAAATGCCAAGCCTCAGCACACTCAGGTCTAGGGGGCAGGTCTCCGGACTTTCCGGTACCAGGATAGCAAAAGCCCATCGGCATAAGAGCCACAACATCTTCATTGTAGAAAGTCTCCTTATCCATATGAAGCCAAATTCGGAGTTGATCACCGCTAGGATCGTCCCAGGGAATTCCACTTTCATGCACTCTCCTACCAGGAGCTTGTCCGATGATTAATATTTTAGATTTTCTATTACCAGCGACAATTGGTCTGGGTCCTGCTGGAAGGAATTTAGCGCATATGTCGCAACTTCTTATTTCCCTAAGAAGGGACTCCATTACTATCTTCCTAATGCGTAGAGCATCTTTCCATGAGAAACTAACGCCGACATAAAAGTAGGATATGAATGATAAGGAATGTTGTACTCTTTCGCCGTTGATTTCACAATCTTAGCAATTTTCCTGTAGTGAACATGACAGGTATTCGGAAACAAATGATGCTCAATTTGATAATTGAGTCCACCCACATACCAAGACAAGATCTTGTTCTTCTGGGCAAAATTGGCCGTCGTCTTCATTTGATGCACCGCCCAGTTTTCTTCTATTGTATCTTTTTCTTCCGAGTCTTCAAAGACATTACCCTCAATCACATGAGCAGGTTGAAAAATGATAGCTAACACAAACCCTGTCACATAGTGCATTGCAAACCAGCCAAGTACAATATGATACCAAGCAAACGGAGTGAATAAAATAGGTAAAGCAATAATGTACGAGAAGTAAAATACCTTAGTGAGTATTAGCCATACCCAGGCGCGAGACTTACTCTTTACTTGAGTCTTCAATAAACCATCTTTGGAGTACTCTGCTAGCTGTGCAAAATCTTTCACGACCATCCAGCTAATGGTCATTAGACCATAGAAAAACCATGCATAAATGTGTTGCCACTTATGATGTGGCTTTGCCTCGGTATATGGATTGAATCTCAAAAGTCCTCCTTTTGGGGAAATATCCTCATCCATCCCTGCAACATTTGTATACGTATGGTGCTTCACATTATGCTGAATTTTCCAGTTGGTGGCATTCGCCCCAACGAAATTCAGAGAATACCCAATTAACTTATTTAGCCACTTTTTTCGTGAATACGCTCCATGATTAGCATCATGCATTACGGAGAGACCAATTCCTGCCTTCCCCAGACCCATTAGAACGGTCATGATATAGAACAACCACACACTCTGAACAACACCAAACATGTATAAGAAGTAAGGAATAGTATACAGGCAAAACATAAAAATGGTCTTAACTACCATTTCCCAATTGCCATATCTACCAGATTTACTCGTTTTGAAATATTGATTTACCCGTTGATTAAGAGTTTTGTTAAACTCTTCGTGCAAATTGTTCTTGAATCTTAGAACCTTTCGGTTCATTTCAGCTACTGCCATGGTATCTCTATTAGTTGATAATTTAGTGGGCGGTTCAATCTCACACCACAAAGATAACGTCAGCAAGCTACCCAACATATATAAAGCTTCATTTATCTATCAAGCCAGGCTTTAAAATCCCCGACTCGTTCCCTAGCCACTATGATCTGCTCCTCATCAAAATGGTTGACCACAATCTCCAGTCGTGAATTTGAAAAGGAGATAATATCTTTTATAAACTCTACGTTCACAATAAACTTCCTGCTAATCCTGAAGAATTGACTTTCGTTTAGCAACTCCTCCACTTTTTCCACTGAGTAATCTATTAGGAATCTCTTGCCTTCTGTGGTAAAGAGGTAGGTGGCTTTTTCCTGACTATATATGAGCTGCACAGCGGCCGTCTCAACGGTCTTGAGATGCTCCCCAATTTTAACCACAAAACGCTCCTTGCCCTTAGGTTGAAGGCTTTTTATCAAATCGGTTATCTCAACAGAATCTTCCGATGCTGCACTAGCCTGAGTATTGCTTTCATACTTTTCAATGGCCGTTTTTAACTCTCCTTCATCAATAGGCTTAAGAAGGTAATCGATACTATTTGTCTTAAAAGCACGTATTGCGAATTCGTCGTAAGCTGTCGTGAAAATGATTGGAGCTTTCACCTTTATCTGATCAAAAATATCAAACGAGTTGCCATCAGCAAGTTGAATGTCCATCAGAATTAGATCATAGTTCAGAACAGGCAACGAAATAGTGGCACTCTCCACTGAATCAAATTTTGCAACATGCGTATAGTCTGGTCTAATACGAGCCATCAATTCTCTAAGCCGCTTTGATGCCAACTGCTCATCTTCTATGATTATGTACTTCATTTTTCTAGTTGTAAGATTGGGAGTTTAACAGTGAATTGGTCGCCATTATTTTCTATCAAAATCTCCTTCTTTGATAAATATTTGTATCTGGCCGTTAAGTTACTGAGCCCTACCCCGGTTGAATCCTTTTCTAACTTTTCCTTAATACTGTTTACGATGTAACAGTATTCGCTCGTGATCCTCACACTGATAGTCAAAGGATACTTCTCGCTCACCACATTGTGTTTAATAGCATTTTCTACCAAAATCTGCAAGGCCAATGGCGGCAGATATCCTACGGAATTTTCGCTCGTAATCTCAATCGAAAGATTCTCTCCAAATCGTATTTTTTGGAGAAAAATGAAATTACTCATAAAGTCAATTTCATCTTGAATTGGCACCAATTCTTCATCTTTTTTATCCAGTACATATCTATACACCTGCGAGAGCTTCCTTATGAACTCGACAGCCTTTGCTTGATCATCATAAACAAGTGATGTTAAGGCATTTAGAGAATTGAATAGAAAGTGAGGGTTTACCTGGTTTTTTAAACTTTGGTACTGAGTGGAAACCTGCTCGGTTTTCAGTTTCTCCATGTCAATGGACATTTGTCTCCATTCCAGCAGAAATGCACGTCCATGCATAAAAGTGTTAATACCAAGAGAGATAAAGATGGTGCTTACCAATGATGTTCCATTTAGTTCCTCCAGAGCCTCCGCCACTGTCTTATTGAACACAAAAACATCATAAAGGAAATCCAGAAAGTAAACAACAATTGATGTATATACGACTATAGAAAGAATACTAACAAGCACACGCTTCACTGGATGTTCCAACCACGAATAAACTCCATCAAGCAACCACACAAGGTACTCGCTCCCCTTCCAAAGAAGCAACCAAAAAAAGCCATTATAGGTGAAATTAATTGCGAAAAATCTCGAATTATGCCAGCAGGTATCGCACCACAATAGTACTCCAAAGAGTCCTCCACAGACCAGGATAATGATCGACCCAATGATTTCCCGCTTCCAATTAACTTCGAATTTTGGATTTACTTGCATGACGTATGTATTTTATGATGAACTCTTGCACTCTCTACCTTCAAACTCCTTGGATCAAGAAATGAATGCTCTTGTGGTCTTCCAATCAATAGCTTACTCAACGCCATCAAAACTGAATTGTAATTTCTCTAGTACTTGTCATTTCAAATTTGCAGTCTTCAAAGTCTGGTGGTCCGAACATCCCTTTCGCATTATTCGAAAAAGCATATGGTTCGGACGGAATTCCCATAAAGTTGGAATTTAGCTTACCGCCTCCATCTTGGTCATGAAACAAAGAGACAGCGTACGTTCCAGGCCTTAAATTAGTGAATTTGTGAAGGACCAAACCTACGGAAGCATCAACCGAACCTCCCATGATTTGCTCATCTAGAAATTTGTCTTCTGAATCGTACAGAGCGATTCTGATTTTCCCATTTTGACTGCCGACATTCTCTACCTTAATGACAAGGTCGTAGGAATTTTCCTGCGCGGAAAGACTACTTGTAACAATTAGAGCGAGAAGTGTAAAAATCTTTTTCATTTTT
>JBDWQX010000113.1:0-20751 GCA_039986395.1 Cyclobacteriaceae bacterium | reverse complement strand
GTGGACAGTAACACAACCAAAGTAGATAGGGCCCTAATCGAGGCAACCACCATTCGGTTCGTTGAAGATTTTGACTACTCAAAGCGAAGAGTTCAGGATTCTTTGTACGCAGAGGCAATGAGCCTCGTGTACGAAAAATTTCCTAGCGACCTTGACATCGCCACGCTATATGCAGAAGCACTTTTTCTACTTGAGCCAAGAAGAGGCACTCGTGAAATGGATAACCCACGGTTGATGATCATTCATGATGTGCTGGAAGAAGTACTTGCGGAAAACATTGAACACCCAGGAGCCTGCCATCTCTACATTCACGCAACTGAATCTACGGATTATCCTGAGTTGGGGGAATCCTGTGCTGACTTCTTAGGTAATTCAATTCCGGGAGCGAGCCACATCAATCACATGCCATCGCATACGTACAATGAGATTGGAAGATGGGGTGATGGAGTTCGCGCGAACCTACAAGCTTCCTTGACAGACCAACGTGCAAGAAACGATGGAAGCGCAATATCTACCTATGCTGGACATAACCTACACATGCTACTATACGCCGCTTCGTATGATGGTCAAGGTGCTATTGCAATGCAGGCAGGAAGGGATTTTGCCAAGCAAAACAACGATCCCGTTCACTACGTCCTTACAGCCGTTCGGTTCGGTCGTTTTGATGATGTCTTAGATACAGAGCGGCCAAAGAAAGGTGTCGTTTCTCAGAGTATTTGGGATTTCTGCCAGGGTTACGCAAAATTGAAAAATGGTGAGTCAGATTTTGCTAACGTCTACCTGGCACGTGTCAAGGCTACTGCCGATACTACTAAAGCTGAGTTTAGATTTGAGCCGGGCGGTCCATTATTGAAGGTGCTCGCTGCGCTCCTTGAAGGAGAAATCGCCTGGACGAACGGAGAAAAAAGTACAGCTATCCGTCTTTTTGAGGCGGCAGTAAAACTAGAAGATGCTCTCCCCTACAGTGAGCCTGAGCCGCTTCCATTCGCAGCACGGCATTGGTTAGGTGCAGCTCAGCTTGAACTTGAGCAATATGCGCAGGCTGAAAAAACATACCAGTTAGAGATTGTTGATCATCCTAGAAATGGATGGTCTTTGTACGGATTACGAGAAGCGCTGAAGGCTCAGAGTAAATCCTTTGAAGAAGTTGAGGACGCCTTTGTGCAAAGCTGGAATCGGGCCGATGTTCGTTTGGCAGCATCGAAATTTTAACGATGTCAATCAAAATTCATGGCCGAGGTTTAATCCGTTGTTTTCTAGTCCTATTACTTACGAGCGCCGTCCTATCGATCAGAGCACAAGATGGTATATCATCCGCAGAAGAACTGATACTGGAACTTCGGAAGGAATCAAACCTTGCTATTAAAAATCATCAAGTTGCAGATATTCTCAAATTCCTGACAGATGATGTGAACATTACAGCTTCAAATCAGCAAGTCTTCCCCAGCAAACAAGAATATCAAAACGCATGGATTAATGCGTTCTCGAATTATCCTGATTTGTATTTTGTCCGTAAGACGAAGGAAATTCAGCTCCATAACGATGGCGAAAGTGCTTGGGAACAAGGGACATGGAAAGCACTAGGACCCACAGACCTCGATTGGAAAAGCTATGGCGGAAACTACTCCGCCTTATGGGTGAAGGTAGCTGGTGATTGGAAAATTAAATCACAGCTGTTCGTCAAATTGTATTAATCCCCTTATTTAGTTCGATCAAATGTCATTATCCAATTTATCTCCCACCCCTTGCTGTTTTCATCAAAATAGGCCTGCTCCCAAACTGCATGGTCTTCGCTAATATCCTTCCAAATAAATCGTAATTTCAATTTCTCGTCGTTGATTATATCCTCGCCATAAAACTCTCCCACTCCATCTTTAAAAATTCCAATCACTTGGGGTAGCACCTCGTGATTGTTGCTGTCAACCCAATAAATAACCCACTCCCTTTTCTCTGGATTGTAAACCCGGATGCTAGATCCATGAAAATGTTGACCATTTCGTTCTCCTTCAAAATTTTCAATATTTAGATTTCCTCCGAGAAACTTAGTGTACCCATACAGCCGGGCGGAAAACTCCGACCACTCGGTGGAATTACTAAGTCTGCTATTTAAAAGTCTATTGTGCACCGACCATTCACCAACTAAGAAATCAAAATTTTCAGGTCCAGTTTCGTTCACATTTACTATTACGTCTGTCATGTTCGTTGAATTTCTCGGAGGCCCACAACAGATTAATGAGGCCATCGTGATGGTTACTATGAATTGATGCAGTTTGATCATTTGTCAAGACTATCGACTATCTAGTCTCACAAAGTCAAATCCGATAAGATTAAACCAAAAGGGTTCGGAGAAAAACTCCTTAAATCACTGACTCCAACCAGTCCATAATGACTTTTGGAGATTTAGGATTCACTTTCGACGGACTCAATCTCCTGGCTTTCGTCTGTAGTTTGGGATTTTGATCGATCCATCGAAAAGTAGATTACCGCTACAACCGGAATCACCAAGAAAGGAATGCTGATTAGCAGCAAGGTCTCCCACCCTAACGCATGCACAATGAATCCCGCCGAAAGAGCGGAAATGGCCTGCGTTCCAAAAATGATAAAGTCATTTACTGCCTGCACTTTAAATCGCTCGTTTGTCTCATAGGAGAAAGGAAGCAACGTGGTCCCTCCGATAAATAGGAAATTCCAGCCAACACCAAGCAACAGCAAAGACCACCAGTAATGAGCTACTTGATGCCCAGAATATGCAATCGCTTTGCATACGACAAAAGCAACAATGCCAATGAAAATCATTTTAACATTGCCAATCTTCTTTATAAAATATCCCGAAACAAGGGACGGAAGAAACATCGCCAGAATGTGACTTTGAATCACCCATTTTGTATCCTCAAGAGAATGGCCGTCCATAACATGCATGCTCACGGGAGTTGCTGTCATGATGAAACTCATTATAGCATAACCAACAGCGGCGCTAGCTACTGCAGCAAGAAATACCGGTTGGCGAACGATTGTGGACAAAGACCTTCCTGATTCTTTCTTATTTTCTTCAGATTGTTGGGTATTCCGATAGAATGAAACTGTGACTAATCCCAGTGCAAACAAGCCAGACAGCAGCAAAAATGAACCAACATATTCAACAGACAGCAAAGTCCTTCCCGCAAGTGCGACTTCTGGTCCGATGTATGCTGCAGCAATTCCGCCAAGCAGTACCGTAGAAGCAGCCAAGGGAATCAAATCCACTTTCACACTCTCCATGGCAGCAAAACGGAACTGATTGAGCGTGGCAATGGACATACCCATCAGTAGCAAGCTAAAGCAGAAAAGGTAAAATGAGGAGACATAAATGCTGTAGGCACCCAGCAGTGAAAAGCCGATGGAAATTGTGAACATCAGCAAGAATGTTGCACGTCTTCCAAGTTTTTTCATCAATAGTGCCACCGGTATTGTGAACAATGCAGTACCCACTATTATTGAGGCAACTGGCAACGTAGAGAGCTCCCCTGAGGGAGCTAGTTCCGTTCCAATGATGCCACCGAGAAATACCACCAGTGATGAGCAGGACAGCATCAATGACAATCCTACGGTAAGCACCCATACATTTTTTGAAAGACCTTTCATGGCAGGTCACGAAGGTATTCGAAATTAACAGAACTGTTCCGAGATAGCTTGCCTGCTGATAGATCGACGACAATCGATCTATATAAACCTGTTAGATTTACTTAAACATCTTCCTAACAGTGATTTTACTAAAGCCTCATAAACCATGAAAACACTATCATTACGCATCGGAGTCATTTTACTATCAGGTTTATTCATCGCCTGCAATCAACAGACTACCAAATCCAATACGGAAAACGCGTCGCCTTCCTATTCTACTTCGTACCAGGAGCCGATCTTCAAAAATGACAATCGTGCACAGAAAATTCAAGGTATTGCGCCTGAATTGCAAGAGATGATGGAGCAGCACATAAAAGATCGAAACATTCCTGGAGTATCGTATGGAATTGTCGTGGATAATCAGCTGGTTCTTGCTTCGTCCAGTGGTTTTATCAATCTGGAAAGTGAAACTCCAGCAACACCGAAATCGGTTTTTCGGATTGCTTCTATGACCAAGAGCTTCACTGCAATGGCTATCATGAAATTGCGTGATGAAGGCAAACTTCGACTCAATGATCCCGCAAGCAAATACATTCCGGAAATGGCTACTCTTGAGTATCTGACAGCTGATGCTCCCGCTATTGATATTCAAAATCTACTAACTATGACTGCAGGATTTCCCGAGGACAATCCATGGGGCGATCGGCAACTGGACGAACCTGAAACGATGCTGTTAGACCTGATCAAAGATGGAGTTTCATTTTCCAATGCATCCTCCTTTGGGTACGAATACAGCAACACCGGTTACGCGCTTCTCGGTAGCATCATTGGACGAGTCTCTGGAAAATCGTATCAGACATATATACGGGAAAACATTTTTCAACCTTTGGGAATGAATGATACCTATTGGGAGGTTGATAATGTTCCGAAAGAGCAGCTAGCCATCGGATATCGTTGGGAGGATGAGCAATGGAAATTAGAACCAATGCTCCACGATGGTTCGTACGGTTCAATGGGTGGGCTCATGACTACTATTGAAGATTTTTGTAAGTATGTAAGCTTTCACCTGTCCGCCTGGCCTCCAAGAAGTTCGGAAGACAATGGACCAATAAAACGCAGTTCCCTGCGAGAAATGCAAACACCGCAGTTTTCAAGACTATATCCAAATGCAACCTACTTTGATGGAGAAACATGTGCGTATATTTCTGGGTATGGCTATGGACTAGGGACTGCGGAGTACTGCAATGGCCTACGAAGAGTTTCGCATGGAGGGGCATTACCTGGATTTGGTAGCAACTATGTGTTTTTTCCGGAATATGGGCTTGGCGTCATGGCTTTTTGCAACCTGACGTACACCTCTCCTTATCCATTCAACAAAATCGGGGAACTTCTTTTTGAGACATTGGAGTTGGAACCTAGGAAACTACCTGTTTCCGATATTTTGATTGAGCGACAAAAGCAAGTGGCAGATTTAATCCAAGATTGGGACTCTGCGCTAACGTCTGAGATTATCGCTGAGAATTTTTATTTGGACAAGTCACATAAACACCGTAAGACTGAAATTTCAGCTCTGCTTGAACAATCAGGAGCTGTACAGGGCATTGGAGAATTAGAACCTTACAACCAACTTAGAGGAAGCTTTGATATGGAAACAGAAAATGGCTCACTACGTGTGTTTTTTACACTTTCACCCGAAAGTACTCCAAGAATTCAACGATTAAACGTGTCATTTGAAGAGAATTAATCCTTAGATAATAGCGTTTTTCATTTTACACAAAGCAGAAGGTCTGCAAAGACGGATTGTTTTAAAGTGCAAATCGGACGCCGAAGTTAATTTTAGTTACGAGTATACCTGAGTCAAAATTTTCTCGTTCAACATCAGGAAGAAAATTTTCTGGCTCCCATACAGTTGAGTTCCTAACAACTTCAATGAAAAACGACCTCTCAATACCAATGGCAAACTCACTGCGAATTCCTACTTCATAGAAAGGTGAGGCTCCTAGCGCGTACACTTCATTCTGGTTTACTCGATGAGTGTATTCTGGGTTCAAATAACTGGTTAGTCCAAATGCAACTATCGGCTGAATATCAGCGATCTTTCCAACATAAAATTTGTAGGCGGTGAAAATTGCAAATTGAAGTTTATTTGGACCATGGCGATCTTCGTTTATATGTTCGTCTACATTTTCAATCACTACTACGTTTCCATTGGGAGTAGTTATTCGCTCACGCTCTCCCTTTTTGACACTTAGTTTAGATGTGTAAAAAAAGAAGTTTTGGAATGATGTGCTGACTCCAAATTGAAATCGCTTAACATCGTAGGCGAGTGCAGCTCTGAACATTTTCTCTGTTACTCGTACCTTGTAGTTCGTAGGAAAGCCTATTGTCAAATCATCGTAAGAGTACCTAATATTACCAGAGCCAACTCCTCCAGTCAAAGCAATCGAGAAGCCCTCCTCAATTCTTGTTTTAAGTTTTGTTTCTTTTTTTAGTGTTGCTTCTGGCAAGCTAAGCGTAAGGTTTTGTTCTCCTGCTTCTGTGTATAAAATGATGTTACTTGAATCAGTACCTTTTATCACCCTACTTGGAACAGCATCGTTCGTGAAATCTCGATCCTGATTTTGGTCTGTGAAAAAAGTAACTCTCCTGCTGTCATAATTTCCTGCCAACATCACGATCATAGTAGGTGTTTCTACTTCGCCAAAGAGACCAACTAAAACTACCACATCATTAAAGTCTCTGAGATTTTCCGGTGGAGTAATAACCACAGACTCATCAATTTTATAGTCGGTTAAGTCTACTAATCCTCTGAGGTCTACTGTTGTAGTTCGATATGGTAACTCGAAAAAATCAATTTTCTCTTGCCTCTGTGCTTCTTCCAGATTCGTTCGGAACTCGTCGTTAATTACAGGAACTTGGGCATTGATCAGGTGGACAGCCACTATTGCAATAAGAAATATACGTGCTC
Organism: Cyclobacteriaceae bacterium; assembly: GCA_039986395.1. Lineage (GTDB taxonomy): Bacteria > Bacteroidota > Bacteroidia > Cytophagales > Cyclobacteriaceae > Ekhidna. Next base: position 14,183 of record JBDWQX010000113.1, on the reverse strand, counting down.
TTGCCATTCGTTACTTAGGTTTTTGATTCATCAACTAACAAAACAACGACAAGATATCTTCCACTTACAAGAAAAGTTTCAGCCGATGGGGAAATACATACAACCTATTCCTTCTTCAACCTAGTACATCATGCAAGAATCCCACAACTCTGGACTACTCATACCGCAACGCCTCCACAGGATTTGAAAACGCAATCCTGAACACCGCAGAACTAACACTGATCGCAGCAACTAATGACAGAACTACTCCTGCCCAAACGAATGGCATTACTCCGAAAGGTGCCTGGTAGGAAAACTCGCTAATCCAATTTTGCATAAGCACATACGAGACAGGAAGGCCAATCAGAAGGGCTATCACAATGAGTTTTGCAAATTGGGCAAAAATCATACGCATGATCTGAGCAGAACTCGCTCCAAGAATCTTCCGCATTCCCACTTCTTTGATCCGCTGATTCAAGATTGCAATCGCCATTCCCAATAAACCAAGCGACGCGAGAATGAGAGCCACCACCGCAAACACAGAGAAAATACTCAAGGTTTTCACCTCAATTTGATACAACTCTGCCAACTGTTGATCCAGAAACTGAAACTCGAATGGAAGGTCAGTGTTCGTAGATAGGTAGACCGCTTCAATATCGCCAAGCACCTTCTGAAAATTTGTACCTTCCATTTTTACCACCAGCTGACCAGCAGCATATTCATCCAATTGGATCAGCAATGGTTGGATTTCTTCATGCAATGATCGATAGTGAAAGTCTTTAACGACTCCAACAATTGTCCCTTCTATTGTATTTTCATTATCAATCCAGATGAGCTGCTCTCCTATCGGTTCCTTGAGATTTAAATGACTGATCGCAGATTCATTCAATATGAAATTCAAACCTGCAGAGTCTTCAGCGTAACTTCTTTCGAAGGTCCTACCCTGAAGAATCTCAAAATCAAATACCTCTTCCACATTAAAACTGACCATCATCTCCGACATATCAACCCTATTATCAGGGTTCTTTTTAGCAAACATCGGATGTTGATTAAACTGGCCTCCAGGTAAGTTCGAGACGGTTGATGTTTTTAAAACTCCAGGGATTGCCTCAATCTGCGTTTGCATTGAACGGGTGTTCTGTAGATCTATCCCACCCAATTCCACACTGGCAGGAATTCGAATGGAGATAAGTGCCTCCTGATCAAAACCTAATTCTTTATTTTTCATGTAATCAATCTGGCGCAGAATAATCAAGCTACCTGCAATCAAAATGGCCGACACCACAAACTGAGCTATTACTAATAGACCTCGCATACGAACCCCTTTTGACGAAGCAGTCAGCTTTCCTTTCAAGACTTCAGCTGGTTTGAAAGCTGCAAGTGCAACCGCTGGATAAAATCCTGCCAGAATTCCAATGACCATACTTAGGCCTATCAATCTGGCTACAAAGCTGACATTAAACACATCTTCAAGGCCAAATGCTTTCCCAGATAAAAAATTGAAGCCTTCAATTAGGAAGAAAGTGCTCCCAAGTGCTAGAATCAATGCCATTAGACAAAAAAGAATCGACTCCAGGTAGAATTGGAATGACAGGTTAATTGAAACTGCTCCTAAGGTTTTTCGAACGCCAATTTCACGTGCTCGCTCCATCGATTTTGCGGTGGTCAAATTCACGTAGTTAATTGATGCGATCAAAAGAAGAAAAGCCAGTGTGGCAGTGAGAATGTACACATAGAGCACATTTCCATTATTCTCGAGCTCCCATCTCAAATGTGAGTGAAGATGAATATCTGCAATGGGTTGCAATCCAAAACGGATAGAACCATCCATCAGGCCATCTATATTTTCCTGAGGCCAATCTAGGTACCTAACAATCCAATTAGGAATCCTAGATTCCAGCTCAGTCCGATTGGCATCAGGTGTAACCTTAATGTAATTGAAATGGCCAAAGTCTGCCCATTTTAACCAGCCATCCTCAGGGTTTATCGTTTTTAGTGTGGTGTAAGGAATCAACGCATTGAAATGAAAATGTGAGTTCTCTGGCATTCCTTTTACAACTGTGGTCACTGCTATCGGCATGTCATTTACAAGTAACTCTTGACCAATGGCACTGGCACTACCGAAGTACTTGGTCGCCATCTTTTGAGAAATCACCAACGTCCATGGCTTACTAAGTGCATCTGCGTCTCCTTCTACCAGTTCAAGACCAAACACATCGAAAAAGGTGGAATCGGCAAAGAAGAAATCAGGCTCTTCAAACAAAATGTTCTTCTCAACATTTTTTACCCGAATCAATTCTCTACTCAGTCCCGGTCCATACCATGGAGATATACTAACTGCCGCCTCTACCTCTGGCAGATCTTTCACCATTGCCTGCGCCATGGGATGTGGGGTTCGTGTCTGAGGATTTTCACTCATCCAACTGACTCTATGGATGCGATCGTAATCGGGCAATCCTCGATCGAAGGATTGCTCATCTGAAATAAACAAATAGATCAGAATGCTACAGGTAAAAGCAACCGTGAGACCGAACAGATTTATTGCTGAGAATAATCTGTTTCTCTTGAGATTTCGATAGAAGACTTTAAAAAAATTCGTGACCATACCTCGTTTTAGTTTGATTGATACATTTCTCAAACTAAAGGTGCTATTCCTCGAAGAGGGTGTTTTCCGTTCGGATAGATGTTCTTCCCGATAAGACGATACGTCTTTCGATTCCCTGTATTCGGAAGGAGTTTTGCCTGTTCGCTTCTTAAACGCCGTGTTAAATGCCGATTTGGAGTTGTACCCCACCATTGCGGCAATGTTCTCTATTTTGATATTCGACTGATCATCTTCCTTCAGCAAGCGACAGGCTTCTCTTATTCGGTATTGAGCCAACAAATCCTGAAAGCCAATTTTCTTCGACTCATTTAAGACTTGAGAAAGGTGATGCGTAGTAGCCCCCAACTCTTCTGCCAACTTTGTCAATGAAGCGTCGTCTCTCAAATGAAAATTTTCTTGCTCAAAAATCGCATCTAGTTTCCCAAGAATCATTGACTTAATCTCTGGTGAAAGCGTTGACTTTTGATATTTGTTTCCCAATGGAATTGGAGACAAAAAGGTTGATTCATGAAAAACCTGCAGATAGATATAGGCCAACAGCACCATGACCATGACAACCTGAAACTGGATCGTGAGGCTAGGAAGCAAGAGCCAACATAGAATGATAAGAATATTGAGTGCGAAAAAATTTCTAAACCAAACAAGCCGAGATCCAGGATTTCCGAACCAATATATACCGCGAGAGGTTGCCTCTCCTTTCAAAAAGAGTACTGCAAGTGCCAAATAACCGATCGCGATAACAATGGATATACTCTGATAAATCCACGGTACTCCGTCTGTCAAAAACAAGAGCAGTGCCACAAAGAGCGGAGGTACAATATGGTAAAGAGATACTCTATTTTTCTGAAGAAAAAAGGCCCTACAGTATAGGTAGAATGAAATCACAAGAACTGTGATTGCTAACCATCTCCAAGGTTGTGAACGATCACCAAGCGCAAAAAAAATGACCAGCAAATAGGAAAAAATCAATTGGCCAAGGAATCGGCTGCCTGGATATTTCATGGTAATCAGCAGCAATCCAGCAAGACCACCCAACACAAATGTGCAAGCGATAATTATATCGGTCCACGGATAATCAAGCATCAGTTCCACAATTTGAATGTAAGGAAATATGGGGAATATTTGAGTGATATTAGCGTTGATCTTCTAACCAACCTACCCAACATGTTCCGTATCATTTTCCTCACCCTATGGGTCTTTGCAATACAAACTACGAGCGTCAGTGGTCAATCGTATACCGTTGAGGAAGCAAAGAAGTCCTTCAGAGCAAATGGAGATAAAATAAGGAAAGGTGACACGATCGCCAAGAATGAGTTCGTGACCGTCAAGGAAAAAGGGAATATGACGATTAATATCAATATTCAAGCACTGCTAAAACTAAAACCTGGTACACATGACATTGATTCCCTGAGCCGTGACTTGGTCTTTCGATACGACAGGCATGTTCGACTTACCACAGAACTAAATAAACGTGGCCTCCTATCCTGCAATTTCAAGTATGAGAAATGGGTGGTACCTGGCAGCTCTCGTCACTATGAAGTTGATCGGATCGCTGTCGACGATGATAAAACGCTTGTGGTTCGAAAGAAATCCTCCAGCCTACTAACCCTGAAATGGACCAATCCAGATCGGAAGTACTCTGGAAAATACATTGTCATACTTCGCGATGCTTTCAATAATGGGTTTATTGATGTTATTGAAACTGAGGAGGAGTCTCTAACTTTCGATCCGAGAAAGTACAGTCATCAATACATGCTCTATTTCGTGAAGGCTGAAGATTGTAGAGCCAGCCTTACTTATAAGATCGAGGTGAAGTAGGTCAGCAAATTTTTAAGCAAACCTTTCCCATCGAAAATGGTTTAGAAGTAAAATCAAACCATGTCAAAGACATATCTTGTCGTAGGTGCCAGTAGTGGAATAGGTCTGGAACTTGTCAAAAAGCTTAGTGAAAGTGGTAACAGAGTTTTTGCTGTTGCTAGAAATGAAAGGTCTTTATCAGAAATTCCAAACGTGGAGTACATCCCCTTCGACGTACAATCCAATCAAAATTTTGAATTAGAAGCAGATATCCTAGATGGTTTTGCTTACTGTCCTGGCACAATTAATCTCAAACCTTTTCATCGACTTAAGAGGGAGGAATTTCAGCAAGATTTTGACATTAATGTGCTCGGTGCTGTGCATATACTACAACAAGTGCTGGCAGCATTGAAAAACGGAGCTATCTCTTCGGTAGTCTTCTTTAGTACCGTTGCTGTTGCCCAAGGGATGGGCTTCCATGCATCCGTTGCCTCCAGCAAAGGTGCTATAGAGGGTCTTACCAGATCGCTAGCAGCGGAATTAGCACCGACCATTCGTGTGAATTGCATAGCTCCTTCGGTAACAAACACACCACTCGCTGAGCGACTGCTATCAAGCGAGGAGAAAAAAGAAGCTTCTGGCAAACGGCATCCTCTTCAACGTGTAGGAGAACCCGTGGACATTGCGAATACTGCACAATTTCTACTTTCGGAGAAGTCAAACTGGATGACAGGACAAGTCCTCGGTGTAGATGGGGGTATGTCTACCTTACGTATGCTATGAAGATTCTACTTACAGGATCAACAGGATACATTGGTCGAAGACTATTGCCAGAACTGGTGAATAGTGGGCACAAGGTGATCTGCCCAGTGCGAGATAAACGTCGGTTTGATTTTGAAGACTTCGATGAAGAGTTCCTTGGGAATATTGAAGTTCTAGAAGTTGACTTTCTAGACGAGAAAAGCTTGCACAATCTTCCGGTTGACATCGATATTGCTTACTACTTGATCCATTCACTGACTTCCGATAGCAAAGAGTTTGCGAAACTTGAAGCAAAAACAGCACAAACATTCTCAGGATTTATTGCAAGGACAGATGCAAAACAGATCATCTATCTCGGCGGTATTGCCAACGATGACAAATTATCAGACCACCTCTCCTCGAGACAGCATGTTGAGGGTATACTAAAACAGTCTGGCGTACCAGTGACCATACTCCGCTCCGCCATTATTATTGGTTCGGGCGGCGCATCCTTCGAAATCATCCGGGATCTGGTAGAAAAGCTTCCAATAATGATTACTCCAAAATGGCTGCTGAGTCGTTGTCAGCCCATAAGTGTTTACAATGTACTGCAATACCTAACAGGGGTTCTAATGAATGAAAAATCATACAACCGCACCTTCGACATAGGTGGAAAGGATATTCTGACCTATAAGGAAATGCTCTTGCAATTTGCCGAAGTCAGAAAACTAAAAAGATGGATTTTGACGGTTCCTGTATTGACCATTAGGCTATCTTCACTCTGGTTGTATCTGGTAACCTCCACCTCCTATCGATTGGCCAGAAATTTGGTTGAGAGCATGAAAAATGAGGTCATTTGCAAAGACCATTCCATTGACGAAATAGTCATTATTGAGAAGCTTGGGTACAAAGAGTCTCTTCGGCGTACCTTCAGTAAAATCAATCAGAATCGTGTGATTTCGAGCTGGAAGGATTCGTTTGCAAACCCTGAATTCAACAACATCTTTATTCACCAAATCGAAGCTCCCAAACATGGCTGTTTTGTAGATGCACGCAAAATTGACATAAAAAAAGACCCTGATGAAGTATTTCAAAACATTTGGGAAATTGGTGGAGAAAGAGGCTGGTACTATGGAAACTTTTTATGGAAATTTCGAGGTGTGATTGATAAACTGGTTGGGGGTGTTGGTTTGCGAAGAGGTAGAAGAAATCCTCAAGATCTAAAAAACGGAGATGCTCTCGACTTTTGGAGAGTGTTATATGCCAGCAAAAAGGATCAACGTCTGCTACTTTTCGCGGAGATGAAGGTGCCCGGAGATGCGTGGTTAGAGTTCAGAATTCGTAAAGATGAGGAAGGAACACAATTAATACAAACTGCAACATTTCGTCCATTAGGCGTTTGGGGGCGACTGTACTGGTATTTGGTCCTTCCATTTCATGGTTTAATTTTTAATGGAATGGCTAATAACATCGTCAACTACACAAAATGAGTAAAGTCACTATTTTCTGGTTTCGTAGAGACCTAAGACTTAAGGATAATGCATCGCTTTTTTATGCCCTGAAAGAGTCAAATCCCGTGCAGCCTATTTTCATTTTTGATACCGAGATTCTAGACAAGTTAGATGATAAGAAAGACCCTCGGGTTGAGTTCATTCATCAAGAGGTTACTCAGTTAAATGAAGAACTGAAAGTCAGAAATACAACGTTAGATGTTCACGTGGGCAAGCCACTGGATATCTGGAAGCAACTAATTGAGGATTATGATGTCGATGCAGTTTATGCAAATCGCGACTACGAACCTTACGCACGAGAACGGGACCTTGCTATTCATCAGTTTTTAGAGTCGAAGAGTATTCCCTTCAAAGCAAAAAAGGACCATGTGATTTTTGAGAAAGATGAGATAGTCAAAGATGACGGGAAACCGTACACCGTCTATACACCGTACAGCAGGAAGTGGAAAGCGAAGCTTAACGCCTTTTATCAAAGGGCTTATCCTTCCGAACTTGTCGATCATTGGAATGAAACTCCTTCAAAGTCACCGCCAGCTCTTGAAGGGATTGGTTTCTTTTCCTCTGGGTTGTCTTTTCCAGATCGGAAACTCAACAAGGAAGTTATTTCTAAATATCACGATACGCGAGACATCCCATCTGTAGCAGGTACTTCGAGGTTGAGTATTCACTTACGATTTGGAACCATCAGCATCCGAAAACTTGTACGCGAAGCAACTGGTCTAAATGAGAAGTACCTGAACGAACTCATTTGGCGTGATTTCTACCAAGCCATACTCTGGCACTTCCCTAGAGTTGTGCACGAGAATTTTCACAGAAAGTACGATGGCATTGAATGGCGCAACAATGAAGCTGAATTTGAAAAGTGGTGTGAAGGTCAAACTGGCTATCCAATCGTAGACGCCGGAATGCGAGAGCTTAACAACACTGGATTTATGCACAATCGTGTCAGAATGGTGGTCGCCAGTTTCCTGACTAAACATCTTTTGATCGACTGGAGATGGGGAGAGGCCTACTTCGCACAGAAACTACTTGACTATGAACTTGCCTCCAACAATGGTGGTTGGCAATGGGCAGCAGGAACAGGAGTAGATGCTGCCCCGTACTTTCGAATATTCAACCCTTACACCCAAACGGAAAAGTTTGATAAAGATTTAAGCTATGTTAAGAAATGGGTCTCAGAGTTGGATTCAACAGATTATCCAGATCCCATTGTAGATCACAAACTGGCAAGACAGCGGGCACTGGATACCTACAAAGTTGGAATAAGTTAGAAGTCTTTGTTTCGTCAAAAATGTCTCTGGAAGATTAGTTAGCTTAGTAACCAAAGTGCAATGTGTTATGGTTTACAAAGTTTTTTCTAGCCTAATCTGCCTACTAATCTCAACACTTCTATTGGGACAAACACCGGAGCAGTCCTACTTGGAGTGGACAACTCTTCCCTTCTCTAAGGAAGAGTTGGCGCAGCGAAGGTCCAACCTGATAAAGGTTCTTCAAGAAGATGAGAAAACAGGTCTAGTGCTGATTCCAGCTAGAGACGGTTTCTCTTACGGCAATACGTTTCGGCAGCTAGATGACTTTTACTACTTCACAGGATTGGAGTTACCCAACAGCATGCTAGTCATCGATATTGATCAGGAATCTTCCATTATCTATTCCCCAGAAAGAGATGCACGGTTTGAAAGTGCCTCTCGCCCAAACGACTTTCCTGGTCGTCCGCTTGCAACCGATCCCCATATTGGAGAGGCAGCAGGCATCGAGGTTCTGACCATTGCCGATCTAAGATCATTGCTGAAAATTGAAGCAAGAAAAAGGCAGACAGTGCTTTTGAACACTGGGAGGAATGCTCCGACCTACCCTATTTCTCAAAATTACATCAGTAGTCCATCCGTTGCTGAAATGCTCGTGCTTTCCTTAGAATGGAACCATGCTGGCTTCTCCTACGAAAACATCTACTCGTCCATCGCTAAGGTTCGTATGATAAAATCTCCTGCAGAAATTGAGTTGCTGCGAAAAGCTGTTGAGATAACCGTTGAAGGAATCAAAACATCAGCACGAACGATAAAACCAGGAATAGACGAGCGATATCTGGAAGGAATACTTGAAGGAAATTACAAGGTTAATGGGTCTAGTCGTCTGGCCTTTGGATCAATCATAAAGTCTGGTCCCAATTCACTTTGGCCTTGGAGAATATTGGCAACACATTACGACCGAAGAAATCGTAAGATGGAAGCGGGGGATCTGGTGATTTTTGACGTAGGCTGCGAATACAGAAACTACGTAAGTGATGTTGGAAGAACATTTCCAGTATCTGGGAAATTCTCGAACCGACAACGTGAAATCCTTGCGATGGAGATGGGAATATCAGATCAAATCATAGCGTTTATTAAACCTGGCGTCACGTTTCAGGACCTCAGAGATTTGACCGATCGGATCATTCCAGAGGATGCTAAACCATACATGCAAGCAAGCCTATTCTTCGGCCATCATTTGGGACTCTCAACAGGTGACCCAAACCTGCAGGATGCTGAATTAAAGCCTGGAATGATTTTTACAGTTGAGCCATGGTACTACAATCACGACGAGCAGATTTCCGTATTTACAGAAGATGTCATCCTTGTTACGGAAGATGGGTGTGAGGTGCTTAGTAAGGGACTCCCAAGAACTCCCGAGGGATTGGAAAAGTTGATGAAAAGTAGGAAGTAGACTAATTCCAGCCTGTTAATTCAAAGTCATCCTCGACCGAATCAAGGATTTTTCCGTCTTCGCATTTCAATACTCTATGAGGGAAACTTTCAAGGAATTTATGATTATGTGTTGCCATCAAAATGGCTGTTCCGGAATTGTTGATCTCTTCAAACAATTTTAGAATACCGGCACTCACATCTGGATCCAGATTACCAGTTGGCTCATCTGCAATTAAAATTTTGGGCTCATTTACCAATGCTCGTGCGATAACTACCCGTTGCTGCTCCCCCCCGGAAAGTTGGTGCGGCATCTTAGAGGCGATGGCTCCTAAGCCCACTCGCATTAGAACTTCCGCAATTCGCCCCTTCATTTTCGCTGGATCTTTCCAACCGGTTGCTTTCATCACGAAGGTCAAATTTTCTGCTACAGACCGATCGTAGAAAAGCTCGAAATCCTGAAAGATGATTCCAATATTTCTACGCAGATAGGGTACATCCTTGTTCTTTAGGCTTGAGAGGTTGTATCCAACGACTTCAGCCGAACCCACACGCAGGGGTAAATCCGCATAAAATGTCTTTAAGAGAGATGATTTTCCGCTTCCAGTTCGTCCAATTAAATAGACAAATTCTCCCTTTTCAATAGTGAAGTCAAGATCGCTAAGTACGGTCTGCTCCTCCTGGAAAATGGAGGCTTGAGAAACGATAACAACTTGGTCTTCCGCAAACGACATTTTTACAATTCTAGTTTTTGCAATTTACCATAAGGAATAGAAGAGATTACATCTTTAAGCGCTTCTTCTTTTCCTTCCAGACCAAATCTATCCATTTTCTTTAACGGTCGATCGGCACGGAAGTAAGCCACTAAAACAAAATTTTCATCACGTATTTGAATATAATCCGGGATAATGGTTTTTCCCTTCACCTTGATGATATACATATCCTTTATTTGTACCTGTACCATCAACTAGGGAGTTGTCTTATTTGTTTGATTTATTGTAATCAGCAAGGAATTTCTCCAATCCAGAATCCGTAAGTGGGTGCTTTAGTAAGCCCATAATCACAGACAGTGGACAAGTCGCGACGTCAGCTCCCATCTCTGCACACTCAATCAGATGCATGTTGTGTCGTATGGAGGCAGCCAAAACTTCCGTTTCGAATCCATAATTATCATAAATTCCAACAATTTGCTCTATCAAAGCCAACCCATCCATGCTGATATCATCAAGTCTTCCTATGAATGGAGAAACATAACTAGCTCCAGCTTTCGCAGCCAGAATAGCTTGACCTGCATTGAAGATCAGTGTGCAATTGGTTCTTATTCCTTCGGCAGTCAAAGCTGAAATTGCCTTGATACCATCCTTGATCATAGGAATTTTCACTACAATCTTGTCGTCGATCTTTGCCAGCTCCTTCCCTTCCACAACCATCTTTTCAAAATCTGTAGCAATCACCTCTGCACTTACATTGTCATCTACTATTTCGCAGATGTCCTTATAGTGTTTAAGGATCTTAGCAGCTCCGGTAATTCCTTCTTTAGCCATTAGCGACGGATTGGTAGTTACACCATCCAAAACGCCTAAATCTTGAGCCTCTCTAATTTCGTCCAGATTAGCGGTATCAATAAAAAACTTCATATGATAGGTTAAGTGTGTTTGTAAGGAATAAAAAAAGGCAAACGAAGCATCGCACCGCTACAACCACCTACCCTTGCTACCGTCAGGTCCTGGGGGATTCAGCAGGAGCTGGTCGTACCCGTTTGCCGACCGCAAAGTTAGTAAATACAAAAGAAGGAATTCCAGTTAAATCGAACTTTGTTAGTATTCATCAATTGCCCGATAGAATGACTCTTCATCGTAGGGTTTCATGTGCTCATCAAAATGCTCATCGTCTAAATCAATCTCCTCGAAATCGTTCTCTTCCTCCTGATCAAATAATTCCTCTATTAGCTTGTCTTCTGGTTCCATGGTTCGAAAGTAGCCAGCATAAAAAAACCAGAGATGACAGGATCATTATCCTTTCGTTACATCATTGATCGAAGTGTTAAATTCATTTAATACCGGGACAAGCTCACTCAACATCATGGCTGTTGCTCCCCAAACCATCTTATTCTCAAGGTCGAAGTAAGGAGATGAGAGCATGTATCCATTCCTCACATTTATATCCGTTGTTCTTCTTTTTTCGATATTTAAAAGATCCAGCACAGAAGGCGTTACAATTTCCTTGACCTCACGGCTATCTGGCTCAAACTTTGGCGAAGTCTGCAGCACTCCAATCACTGGCAGAATATCAAAGTTGCTTGCTCCGACAAAAAACTGTGTTAAGCTCCCAAGCACACGAACTTCCGAGCGATTGATACCTATTTCCTCCTCCGTCTCTCTTAAAGCCGTTTGAACTAAATCCAGATCTTCGTCCTCCTTCTTTCCACCTGGAAGAGAAATTTGCCCACTGTGAATTCCGTCATAGTCTTGTCGTTCTATGAGCGGAAATTTCACAACGCCATCCTCTTCATACAACAAAATCAGCACACCACCTTCTTTTGGTTTTACCGAATGATTGAATCGGATATTGGAGCCATTTTGAAGCTTCGGTTGCATCAAGGAATATGCCGATTCTCCTGGCATTTTCTTTTTCAGGCGTTCTTCAAAAAATAGCGATAGTGACTCCAATTTCATTGTCATGCAAAATAGTAACCATTTTTCGACCAATATAATTTTTGGTTAGTCGAAAAAGATAAAAGTATCGGCGCACTGGAATCTACTTGTGAATGAAATTCTAATAAATTGTATTTGTTAACCAATTTCTAATCCTAAGCATGGAGAATATACCAACCTATATAAGCGGTACTTTCTTAGCAATTGTTGCAGCAGCAGTTGGATTTATGTTCTATGCTGTAAATTTTGTAGCATCAGGTAAACGCAACTTCACACCAACAGTCATTCTCATTCTATTTTGCGGTTGGATTTTTTTGGTGTCTATTCTCACGTTTAACGGCTTTTTTGAGGACTTCTCAACTCCACCCCGACTCATGCTTTTTGTGGGAGTCACGATCATTACGATCATTCTGCTTTTTACCATCAGAAAGAGCAGAGCATTCTTGAATAAAATACCAATCACAACGCTCACCTACATTCATATCATCAGAGTACCAGTCGAAATGGTTCTTCTGTGGCTTGGAATTAGCGGAGGATTAGGAATGGAGCTGACCTTCGAAGGATCAAATTTCGACATCCTTGCAGGCATCACTGCTCCCTTCGTCGGCGTATTTATGATTGACGGTCGAAATAAAAACCGCATGGGGGCCATTGTTTGGAATTTTGCAGCACTTGCGCTTTTGGCAAACATTGTTGTCCGAGCAATCTCCTACACGCCTTACTTTTATGAGCAATCGTTGGGAGGTGAGCCGGCAAACATTGCCATGTTCTATTTCCCGTTCATATTACTCCCAACATTAGTGGTGCCGATTGTACTTTTCAGTCACCTCGTCTCTTTGAATCAGTTACTGTTTGTGAAAGAACCTTCACAATTTTGAGTGAATAACTGACGACTGGAAGCTTCATTTTTAACCATTCCTTCCTTCCAACTCTCGCAAGCTTTGCTAAGATATCCTGCCCTCTGATACGCCAAACCGAGATAGTTGTACACTTCATCTATAAAATCGGGTTCTTGAGTAGCACGATTCATCAGCCTGATTGCCTGATCATAATCACCCCTTTTTAGAAAATAGATCCCCTTGTTTCTATATGCCCATCCATTTTTTGGATTGAGGAGAATACTTGCGTCAATATCCTGCAGTGCCAAATCCAGCGAATCCATCATCAGGTAGATAAAGCCACGATTATTCAAAAAGTAGGGTTCCCGAGGCACAATGTCGAGTGCCCTGTTAATTTCAACAAGCGAGGCCAGATAGTTTTCTCCTTCAAGATGAATGAGACTTAAAAGGTTTGAAGCATTTGGATCATCTGAATCCAACTCCAGAGATTTGGTTGTGACTTCTGAAGCTTTCGACAAATCTCCTTTTAGATAGTGAATGGTAGCAATGTTGATGATCGTTTCTGGGTTAAGAGGGTTCAGCGAGTCGGCAATCATGAAACTTTCAAGTGCCGCATCGTAAGCTCGAGTCTTTGTCTGCACCAGGCCTTTGTAGAAATACACAAAAGCTGAGTCTGGGTTCAGCAACATGATTTCATCTACGTCATCAAGGGCATCCTCGAAGTTTCCAATGGACTCGTACGCATACGCGCGATTAAATAACGCATCAACAAAATCGCTTTGTTTTTGAATGGCCTGGTTATAGTCAAGAATTGCTTCGTAAGGGTGGTTTACTTCCATCTTAGCTACGCCTCTGTTATTGAGTGCCAAGGAGAAGTTGGGATCAATTTTCAGTGATTCGTTAAAAAGATCCACGGCCTTAGTAAAGTCCCTGTCTTCCAGGGCTAGGGTTCCCAACTGAAAAAAGCGATCCCTACGCTCTTCTTCCGATTCGCAGCTGGACAAACTTAGAGCGACAATAAGTGCTAAGAAGAGTTTTGAATAGTTGATCATATAGCAATAAAAAAGCCTGCACAAAATTATGCAGGCTTTAAATCATTGCTGTTGATTTCCTCAATATCTTTTTATCGATCCTCCGCTACTGGAACTAACATCGACATATTTTGGTGATCCTTTGTAACGTACTGAGCCACCGCTGCTTGCTCTGGCATCCACTTTCTGACTCACATTCACTTTGATGGTTCCTCCACTGCTGGCACTAACGTCTACTTCTTCACTTTCCACATCGTAGGCATCATATTCTCCAGAACTGCTAACTTGAATGTCTTGCATTCTCGCGGTGCCCTGGATCTCTATGTCACCAGAACTAGAGACGTC